>NZ_JACKZU010000372.1:0-7997 GCF_014222165.1 Nostoc sp. 2RC | reverse complement strand
CCATACCCCATGCCCCATGCCCCATGCCCTATTCCAATTCATGACGCTGGAAAAAATAACCGTAGGTAGCTAGATAAAATTGCTTCACCAATAAATATAGTAATTACAGACCCTAAAGCGAGAAAAGGCCCGAAAGGCATCTTTTGTCCGAATTTATGGCGCGATCGCACTATTGCACCGCTACCCACTAACGCTCCCAGGGCACAGGCAAGAAAACTAGCCAACAGCAAATATTTCCACCCTAACCAGGCTCCCATCATTGCTGCTAATTTGGCATCACCAGCCCCCATTGCAGCTTTTCCGAAGGCAATGGAACCTAATATGGCGATGGCATCAAGCAACCATAACCCCAATACTGCACCAACTATCCCCATCATCAAGTGATTTACCAGTGCTACAGAACTAGCTTCTGGTAGAAAACCAACCATCATTTGAAATAAAATGCCCGCCACTAAACCCGACTTAGTAAGTGCATTGGGCAGCGTCATTGTATCCAGGTCAATCAACGATAGCGCCAATAACCAACTGCAAAAAGCCCAATAGCCTATTGTGAAAATTGAAGCTTTGAATACTAAAAAAACCAGTAAAAAAATTATTCCCGTTACCCCTTCTACCACAGGATAACGGAGAGAAATTTTGCTTTTGCAATATCGACACCGCCCTCTCAAGGAAATCCAGCCGAACACTGGTACGTTGTCGTAAGCTTTTAGCTGATTTAAGCAATGCGGACAACGAGAAGGCGGCCAAAGAATTGACAACCCAGCAGGTAATCGATAAACAACAACATTGATAAAACTGCCAACAGATGCACCCAAAGCAAAGACAATTACACTCGCCAAAACGGCGAACAAAATGTCCATATAGTCATTCGTCCTTAGTCATTAATCATTAGTCATTTGTCATTTGTCCATTTGTCCTTTGTCAAGAGTTAACAACTAATGTCCTCTGTTCTTTGTCATTAGTCATTTGTCCTTCTTGTTTGACTAATGACCAATGCTCAATGACTAATGCCCAATGCCCAATGCCCAATGCCTAATGCCAATGCCCAATATTTAATACATGTGCGATTCAATTTGACTCAAGGGCACAAAACACTCTTGAGGTAAGAGAACAGGTTGGTTAGTAAAAATCACCTTACCTCGATGAGTTAAACGATTAATTGCTACACCGGAAGGTTGCCCAGCTATTTCGGGATGTACTTCGCAGTGAGTGTAGTAGATCTGCCCAGCGGCTCTGATTACGGCGGTATCAATCAAAGGCGGCTGGTTCTTAGGAACTGTAAAATTTGTTTGACCTTGTCGTAATGCGTACACTATCGACTGTTATTTGATTGCTAGATTTCTCTTTAGTCTACCCGAAACTTATGGTAAAGGTTGCCAAATTGCCCAGGTTGAATTGTTAAATTATTGAGCTTCCAGAGCTACAATCAGCGCATTGCCCATAGCACGGCAACCTAAGAGATTTTTTCCTGGTGAAATTATATCACCTGTGCGATCGCCTTGTTCTAAAACTTGTAGTACAGCTTGTTCTATGCTATCTGCTGCTTTTGGCTCATTTAAGCCGTAGCGTAACATCATCGCCGCACTTAAAACCTGTGCTAATGGATTTGCCTTATCTTGTCCTGCAATATCTGGGGCGGAACCATGAACTGGTTCAAATACACCAGGGCCCTCAGCGCCCAAACTAGCGGAAGGCAACATCCCAATACTACCCGTGAGCATGGCAGCAGCGTCAGAGAGAATATCACCAAACAAATTCCCGGTGACAATGGTATCAAACTGCTTGGGAGCGCGTACCAACTGCATAGCGGCATTATCTACATAAAGATGAGACAGTTCGATATCTGGATATTCTTGGGAAAGTTGCGTAATGCGATCGCGCCACAACTGAGATACTTCTAATACATTAGCCTTATCCACAGAACAAAGTTTGCCGCCGCGTTTGCGGGCTGCTTCAAAAGCCACTCGTCCAATGCGATCGATTTCTGATTCTGTGTAAACCATCGTATTTACACCGCGTTTTTCACCAGTTTCGGTAGCAAAAATTCCCTTTGGTTTCCCGAAATAAATTCCACCAGTGAGTTCGCGCACCACCATAATATCGACGCCTTCCACAACTTCCCGCTTCAAAGTCGAAGCATCGATTAGCTGGGGCAAAATTTTTGCTGGGCGTAAATTGGCAAATAATCCCAAACCCGCACGTAGCCCTAACAAACCTGCTTCTGGGCGTAAATTCGATGGTAGAGAATCCCACTTGTAGCCACCAATGGCAGCGAGTAATACAGCATCACTATTACGACAAGTATCTAAAGTCGCAGAAGGCAGAGGTTCCCCCGTGGCGTCAATTGCTGCACCACCGATGAGGGCTTCTTGGAATTCAAATTGAATATCAAATTTCTTGCCTGCAACTTTCAGCACATCTACCGCCACTGCCATAATTTCAGGGCCAATGCCATCGCCGGGGAGTAGAGTAATGCGGTAGTTCTGGGTCATAGCTCGTTTCTATTGAGTAAATGCTTGCAGATCAAATATCATACCGAGCAAAACGTACCGATGGAGTTTTTAATTTCTCAAGAAGGGGAAAGGGGAAAGGAGAAAAGGGCAAAGATAAAAACCTCGTTCTTTATAGATGTAACCTGTTCATCCCTTTACCCTTTAACCTTTACCCTTTGCCCTTTTTTCAAGATTAGTAAGTTCAAATCTAAGCTGAGAAGCTCTTATAGCCAATTTAAAAAAAATTTTCTCAAACCCCTTGACACTCTTTTGTAGTATTATGTAGTATATATGTAGTGAAGCAAAAGACAAGCTTCGCAAGGGTCAAAGTCATGTTCTACATACAACTCCAGAACAGACATTGGAATCAACCAAAGTCTCCAACTAACAAAGCGACTTCTACTTGCGATGGTTTGCAAGTAGAGGCAATAAACGAAAAAAATTCAAAGTTTGCACTGTTACAAACCACTGAATACATCAGGAATATCCAACAGACTTACTACCTAGAATTTCCGTTGTTTTCCTAATATTTTCTAACAGTAAAAATTAATTTATCTGAACCTTGAAAACTGAATAAGAAATGGGCAAGTTCACCAACAAAACATGTGCCTAAAAATCTCAAATTTTAGGCACACATTCTCAAAAATCGGGGTGTAGCTCAATTGGCTAGAGCGTTCCGTTGTCTGCGGAAATGTTGCGGGTACCCTTCGGGAAGCAAGCTACAAGTCCCGTCACCCTGGTTGAAGTCCCGTAGGCGAATAGTTGAAGCCGTCAGTTTCTCAAACTGAAGACTGCGAGTGCAAATCTCGTCGGGACTCCCAAACGGCTGAGTAGCCAAGTGGTTGAAGGCATTGGTCTGCAAAACCGACATCGTGAGTTCAATTCTCACCTCAGCCTCTGATGTCGCAGTGTAGCTTAACGTAAAGCTCCTGGCTCATAACCGGGTCGATGCGGGTTCAAATCCCGCCACTGCTACCAATGCAGGGATGGTGTAACGGCAACACCTCGTGACTCCAAATCCGATGTTCTAGGTTCAAATCCTAGTCCTTGCGTCAGACAATTTTGGATTTTAGATTTTAGATTTTGGATTAAATTTTTTAATCTAAAATCTAAAATTTAAAATCTAAAATTCTCTCAATTCTGCCCCTGTGGACGAATGGTTAAGTCGCTGTTCTTTCAAACCAGAGATTGCGGGTTCAAATCCCGTCAGGGGAATGACTTATTCTGGGTTGGCTCGCCTATTGGTGTGGGCTGCGCTCTGTAAAAGCGTCCTTTCTTGGTTGCAGGTTCAATTCCTGCCCAACCCACTGAGGAGAGGTGGCTGAGTGGCTCAAAGCGTCCTCCTGCTAAGAGGAAACGGGTAGTACCGTCGCAGGTTCAAATCCTGTCCTCTCCGCCTTGAGAGTGTGGTGTAACTGGATAACATCTCAGTCTACGAAACTGAAGATTTGAGGGTTCAAATCCCTCCACTCTCGTTACATGAGAGAGATGATGGAGTGGCTGATTCGAGTTGAATTAAACCAGTCCACTGGATAAAACCCATCTCTCCTCCTTATCCCCCGGTAGCTCAGTTGGTAGTTAGCGCCTGTCTGTTCGCGAAGCGTGTCTGAAAGACAAGAACAGGAGGTCGTCGGTTCGATTCCGACCTGGGGGGCTTCGTTGCCTCATAGCTCAATGGCAGAGCAAGCGGCTGTTAACCGCGCGGTTGTAGGTTCAAGTCCTACTGAGGCAGCCATTTATTTCATTGCCGGGTGGACGAATTGGTAGAGTCACCTGTCTCTGAAACAGGAGTTTGTAGGTTCAAACCCTACCTCGGCAGCTAAATTTTGAGTTGAACTAGCAATTTATGATTTACTTAATCGTGTTACCTTATTTTTTAACCATTAAACAACTGCAAAGAATTCATGCCACGGCGAAGTATTCTGTCAAATAAATCAAAAATAGAAGAAGCTGTGAAATGCTGCTCATCTGTAAAGCAATGCTTGGAATATCTAGGGCTTCGAGCGGCTGGTGGTAACTATAAACATTTCCATAATTGGTGTGATAAACATAATATTATTCCGCCGATAGGAGATAATACAATCGGATTTAGAAAGTATGCATAACAGAAAAGAATCCCATTAGAAAATATTTTAATTTTAGGCTCTTCTTATAACAGATTTACTCTTAAAATTAGATTAATTGAAGAATCATTGTTCGAGGAAAAATGTTATGAATGCGGGATATCACCAGATTGGAATGGTAAGCGTCTTTGTTTGCAATTAGACCATATAAACGGTATTAGTAACGACAATCGACTTGAAAATTTACGTTTACTTTGTCCAAACTGTCACAGCCAAACAGAAACTTTTGCTGGTAGGCGATTAAGTTATGGGAAAATCAATATTTTTTCTTGTTCGCAATGTCATACAGCAATAACAAAATACTCTAGGTTAAAACTTTGTAAAAAATGTGTATCAATAAGATTAAACTTCACAAAGAGGAAAGTAGAAAGACCTTCTAGAGAAGAATTATTCAAATTAATTTGGTCAAAACCAACAACTTTAATAGCTAAAGATTTTGGTGTTAGTGACAAAGCAGTAGAAAAATGGTGTAAATCTTATGGAATTGAGAAACCAGCAAGAGGATATTGGACAAAACAAAAGCAATTTCAAAGTTCAAATATTTGATGAATTAACACCTTCTAAATTTACATTGGGGAGTCGCCTAATCGGTATGGCACCGCTCTTTGAAAGCGGAAAAATATAGGTTCGAGTCCTATCTTCCCAGTTCTATTAAATAAGTAATATCACTTATGCTCTTGTAGCCCAACTGGAAGAGGCTGCCGTCTCAAAAACGGTAAGTTGTGGGTTCGACTCCCACCAAGAGTACCAAACTTTGCTCCTGTAGCCCAATTGGAAGAGGTGGCAGACTTAAAATCTGTTTTGTTGTGGGTTCGACTCCCACCAGGAGTACCAACGGGATGTAATTCAGTGGCGAGAAGCCATGCTTTGGGAGCATGGAGTCGCAGGTTCAAGTCCTGCCATCCCGATATGCCCTTGTGACGGAACTGGCATAGGTGCTGGAATCAGAGTCCTTTGCAGCTACCCTTCGGGAAGCTGCTTCGCGTCTACAAATCCTGTCAGGGGTACTAAGCTCTCGTGGCGGAATGGAAGACGCACTAGATTGAGGATCTAGTTTTTTGCAGGTTCAAATCCTGTCGGGAGTACCAAAATATCTGGGTGTGGCGCACTTAGGAGCGCAGGAGTTTCGGTAACTCCTGGTCGCAGATACCCTGCGGGAAGCCGCCAAGGGGTCTACAATACCTACCACTCTCAGGCTTTGCCCTTGTAGCCCAACGGAAGAGGCGCTTCGCTTAGAACGAAGAGGTTGCTGGTTCAAATCCAGTCAGGGGTATTGGTGAATATGCGGGGATGGAGCAACGGTGGCTCGTCAGGCTCATAACCTGAACATCGGCAGGTTCAACTCCTGCCCCCGTCACCAAAATTAGTGCTGGTGTAGCTCAATTGGCAGAGCAACTGACTTGTAATCAGTAGGTTGCAGGTTCAACTCCTGTTACCAGCTTGATGCGGGTGTGATGTAACGGCAGCATGAGACGTTTCCACCGTCTTCGTGCGAGTACCCTTCGGGAAGCAAGCTACAAATCTCGCCGTCCGCTCTGAAACTTGCGGGTGTGATGTAATCGGTAGCATCTGAGTGCGCCATACTCAGTGCGTGGGTTCAAGTCCCTCCACTCGCTTGCGTAGTCCTGTAGCTCAATTGGTAGAGTGTCTTCCTTACAAGAAGAATGTTGCGGGTTCAATTCCTGCCAGGACTACCAAATCTTGGGAGTGTAGCTCAATGGAATAGAGCTTCGAGTTTCTACCTCGAAGGTTGTGGGTTCGAGTCCCGTCAGACGCCCCTGAATGGAAGATGCTGCTGAATGGACGGCAACCAAGCTTGAACCTTGGAGTACGGGCAACTGTAGGGGTTCGATTCCTCCATCTTCCTCTTATCCACCTGAAGCCGAAAAGCGAGGCGCTGTGCTGATAACACAGAAATAGGAGGGGCAGTACCTCCCTGGTGGATTTACATACAGCAGAATTCAGGAGTCAGAATTCAGGAGTCAGAATTCAGGAGTCAGAATTAGAATAGTTTCTCTACCTGGCTTTGAGAGCTAGATAGTCTACATCATTAACTTGAAATCTCCTGTATAAGTTTGGTGTTACAAGCTTTGCGATGTAATACGATCGCACTTGCTCATTTTTTATTCAAATTAACTAGGGTGGTTGGCATACCGGCTGTGCAGCGGGCTTTTAACCCGCAGAAATAGGTTCGACCCCTATACCACCCATTTATGAATAGGAACTAGCGATCGCCAGTTGAGCATGTTGCAATAATATATCTTTATCCAAAGCTTGCACGGTATATTGCGGTGTTAGCACCAGTAATTTTTCAATTCTTTCTCTAGCTGCTTCCACAACTGATTCATCTAAGCTACCGTTACTCAGAGAATCGGCAAAATCTTCAGCAATGCGATAAGTTCTTTCAATAGATGATGAATTAATATTACGCGAGACAATAAACAGGTCACAACCTGCATTAAGTGACCGCGCTACAGTCCCAGCTTGAATAAACATATCTGAGATTGCTTTCATATCTAAATCATCAGAAACAACTACTCCTTTAAAGCCAAGCTCCTCCCTCAGTATGTTGTTGAGAATAGGTTGAGAAAGGGTCGCTGGCACATCAGGATCTATCTTGGGAAACAAGATATGGACTGTCATAACTAAAGGAATCTGTACTTCAATAAGAGTTTTAAAAGGTATCAGTTCTCGAAGTCGCAATTCTTCTAAAGTCAAATTGAGTACTGGTAGCTCAACGTGAGAATCTTGACTAGTATCTCCATGTCCGGGAAAATGCTTAGCACATCCGATAATTCCTGAATCTCGAAGTCCAAGGTAGTAGTCACGGGCACCTTGAGCAGCAGTTTCGGGGTTGCTACCAAAGGCACGAGAGCCAATTACAGGATTATTGGGCTGAGAAAAAATATCTGCTACAGGTGCCCAAGATAAATTTATTCCTAATGATTTTAGTTCTACAGCTGTGGCTTTTGCTACTTCGTAGGCGTGCGATCGCAGCAACAACGCTTGAGGAAATCGTGTAATTGGTGGCGGTGTACGAACCACACGACCACCTTCGTGATCTAAAGTGACAAACATTGACTCCCGTTCAGTATATTGCCGTATTTGGTTGTTCAAATCTTGGAATTTTTGTAGCCAAACCTCATAGGGAGCGCCATCTAGAAAATTTTTAGCAAAAAATATCACCCCAATGGGCTTTAATTCACCGAGTGCGCGTTTATCTTCATCACTTAACGTAGTACCAGAAATACCCAAAATCAGATGATGTCCAAAGCGGTTTAGCTGTTGCGATGATGCCATAATCCTTTACCCATAGTTGTGTAGCAAACAAATTCAACCCTAATCCTATACTTTTAGTGGGGCAGGGGGCAGGGGAGATGAG
>NZ_JACKZU010000833.1:0-274 GCF_014222165.1 Nostoc sp. 2RC | reverse complement strand
GTTTAGAAGATTGTTTCAAAATTCTTAAAGACAATCCGGTTCAGGTTGACCAAAAACTAGAGTCCTTATTTCTTGGGGTTTCTGATACCCTAAAGGCGCTATTAGAACAGTTAAGCGGGCCGTTCGGTTTATCGGAAGAAGTTGCTAATACTTTGATGTCGGAAACTGAGCCAGTTTTTCAATGGCTACATGAGCATTTGGAACAACTGGTACAAAAAGGTGGCACTGCTGAAATTGGTGATCATGCAGTAAGTAAGCCAAACACAGCAGATAT
>NZ_JACKZU010000371.1:0-8011 GCF_014222165.1 Nostoc sp. 2RC | reverse complement strand
AAATATATTACTAAGGCAAAAAATAATGATACAATCATTAACGATGTTTGAAATAAACAGGTATTTTGAAATTGAAATTATTTGTCTTACTTCATGTCTACGATTTTTCCTCAAGCCAGCAAGCTATATTGCCAAAACACTACTGGAGGTTGCGAACAGGATAATACTTCACAACTAGCGGTTTGACTGAGGTTGTGAATGTTGCCACACCTGGTAACTGCTTTTCTTCTAGGCTTTCGATGATTTCCGGTCGATTGTGTAATACAAATAATTCTTCAAAGCAAAATAAAAACCATCTTTTTCGAGTTTATAGATATCCCAGATGAACCGTGTAAACTAGTTTTTACTTGAAGCGAGCTAGCATCATGTCATAATTAGCTCTCAGCAACTTGACATTTTTGCTCTTGAAAGACAACAAACTAGAAAAACCTAAAGAACTTAAAAGCTTTGTCGATACTTTGTAACACAGTTGCCTTTGAGGACATAAAGCGCCGTAAAGCTGGACATGTGATGTTTTCTCTTTTTCTCGACAGATGTAGGGACAGTTATTGTAACAACACTGAATCTATATGTGTACCAGAAAATATGCGATAATTGTAGTTTCAACTACTGCCAATATCATAGTTATCGCATACTAATATAGTCTGAAGTAAAGACATTGCCTTCAGCCAGGTGTATACTACCTATTTTCACTCGATTAAAACTCTGTAAACGTGCTATTCAATTGTCTGTAATATGAGTAACGACATAGATCTGATCAAACGTCTTGACCCCAGTGCGATGGATCAGATCATGCTTTATCTGGCTTTTAGTGCCATGCGGACGAGTGGGCACAGGCATGGGGCATTTTTAGACGCAGCCGCAACAGCAGCCAAGTGTGCAATATACATGACTTATCTAGAGCAGGGACAAAACCTGCGAATGACAGGGCATTTGCACCACTTGGAACCGAAACGGGTAAAAATTATTGTAGAAGAAGTTAGGCAAGCGCTAACTGAAGGGAAACTACTAAAGATGCTGGGTTCTCAAGAACCACGGTATCTTATTCAATTGCCTTATGTCTGGTTAGAAAAATATCCTTGGCAACCGGGGCGATCGCGCGTACCTGGTACTAGTTTGACAAGTGAAGAAAAAAGACAAATTGAGCAAAAACTACCAAGCAATCTACCTGATGCCCAGTTAGTTAGCTCATTTGAGTTCTTGGATTTGATCGAATTTTTGCACAAGCGATCGCAAGAAGATTTGCCACCCGAACACCAAATGCCTTTGAGTGAAGCTTTAGGCGAACATATCAAGCGCCGTTTGCTCTACTCAGGTACGGTAACCCGCATTGATTCTCCTTGGGGAATGCCCTTCTATGCTTTGACTCGTCCTTTTTATGCCCCAGCAGATGACCAAGAACGCACTTACATCATGGTAGAAGATACCGCCCGGTATTTCCGGATGATGAAAAATTGGGCAGAACGACGACCAAACGCTATGCGCTTGTTGGAAGAACTTGATATTCTTCCAGAAAAAATGCAGCAAGCTATGGAAGAATTAGATGAAGTTATCCGTGCTTGGGCAGATAAATATCACCAAGACGGAGGTGTGGCAGTGATTTTACAGACAGCTTTTGGCGAACGCGAAGACTAGTACAATTGTGCAAAATTTCAAATCTCCAAAGGCTATCCAATAACGTGAGTTCGACACCTCCCTCTAACTCCTCTCCAACAGGGAGAGGAGCATTATAGTTTTTTCTAGAAAATACGGAGAAGCAAGAGTTTCTGAGAGTTTTACATATAATTCATATAGATTAATCTTTTATGCACAGGTGTGCGTATAAGTACCTGAGCAAGCAATACGGTTCGGGGAAAGGGGAAAGGGGAAAGGGGAAAGGTTTCAAATACTACATCCAAATCGCTTTACTCGTTAACAAACTTCGGCGGGTTTAAGTCCCCGGCTTCTATCAAGCAACAAGTATGTGTTTGCGGGGTCTAAATCCCCGTTAAAAAACTGTACTTCAGACGAACAACTTCCGAGTTCCGACTTCTGACTTCTTTAACCTTTTCCCAAACCACAAGGGAATTTCATACTGCTTATCCGAACCGTATTGCCTCAGCAAGCCCCAATTACAGGCATTATTTCCCCTAACCTATCCCTTGTTATGCAATTTTTCAATTTACAACGGAAATTGCACCCAAATTGTTCGGTTCTACGACTGTTACCTGTACACAAATGAATATAACCTCTTAGGTAGTAGTGAGGTTCTATCCTAGACCTTATTCGTCGCTCTTGAATTAAGGGGTGAAAACTTGTGTACCAGTGGATATTGCCAAGTCTTTTGGAAATCTTGGCACAAAATCAATCAAGTGTGGCTGAATGTTCACCAGCAAAAGCAGAGCGGCAATGGCGTGTCAGCCTTGCAGCAACAGAACACTTGCTATTAAATAGTTTAGCAACTGTTCCAGGTGACACTACCCAAGGATTAGTTTTAGCTGCACCAGCACCGTTATTTAGTCAGCCAAAACTCGCTCAAAGCTTAGAGACAGTAACTTTTACAGCAAAACCATTTAACCCTTTGGCACTGATGCCATTTCAGATGCCAGATACGATTGCACTTGAAGATTGTGAAGTTGCTCCCTGTGAATCCGTACTTCCTTTATTACCAGCCGATCCATTAGCGGCAGAACAGTTTTGCTTAGTTTTTACAGATAAATTTACATTAGTACTAGTTTTAGCAACGCATAAAAACGGTAAAAAAACTTTTTCATTTTCTTTTGAACCGGAGGTAGTACAGCAGGCTTGGCGATCGCTAGGAGCGCGGGTAATGCTGACTAATCCAGAATTTTTTACCCAATTGGATACATTAGTACAACAGTATTCTCCACTAGCACCAGATTACCGGATGGTGGTTCAATTTAGCCAGCTATTACTTCAAGAACTAACAGAATCAGAAGAAACTAGAGACTCTTTACTAGGCACTCTTAACAAGGAGGACAAAGAAAATAACCCATCCCCCATCCCCAATGCCCCATGCCCAATGCCCAATCCCGATGTCGAATTGCTCCAAGCTTTTGCCCACGAAGTTCGTACACCTTTAACGACTATTCGCACCATGACGCGCCTACTCTTGAAGCGGCGGGACTTGGCTAAGAGCGTCATCAATCGGTTAGAAATTATCGATCGCGAGTGTAGCGAGCAAATTGACCGTATGGAGTTACTGTTTAAAGCAGCAGAACTGGAAACTTCTGCGCCAGTAAAATCTTCCAAAACTCAACTGACGCCCATGTCTTTAGATCGAGTGTTGCAACAAAGCATTCCCCGTTGGGAACAAGCAGCACAGCGGCGCAACTTAACTTTAAATGTAGTGTTACCGCAGCAATTACCAACTGTAGTTAGTAATCCCAGTATGCTCGATCGCGTACTCACTGGGTTGATGGAGAATTTTACCCGCAGCTTACCTCCTGGTAGCCACATTCAGGTACAAGTGATTCCGGCTGGAGATCAACTAAAGTTACAATTATCGCCACAACTGTTATCTAAAGATACAAATAAATCTACTACACCAGCAACACCGCCAATTCGCAAAGCCCTTGGTCAACTGCTGATGTTTCAGCCAGAAACAGGTACTATTAGCTTGAATATGGCCGCAACCAAGCATTTGTTTCAAGCCATCGGTGGGAAACTGATTGTTCGTCAACGTCCACACTATGGAGAGATATTAACAATTTTCCTCCCCTTAGAAGTTAGCGGCGATCGCGAAAAACTAGGAGGGCGTTGCTGACCCTAAGCAAACTGAATGCTCCCCTTCGCATGAGTCGTGAGATGAATTGCTGTTTTAGGTAAATGCAATCGTGCAAACTTCCTCCCGCTACAAATTCAGCGAATACCAGAGGATTACCATGAATGTGTCGCACTTTATAAACCTTGCCAAAACCCCCCTCTCCAACAATGTCAGTTACTTTATACAAGTCCAGAATGATGTCTCCAACGTTCCATTTGGCAGAATTCTGAGGTATGATGTTTGTTTTGCTTAATGGTGTTGGCTACGCTATTCTAGGGTTTGAGCAAGATATTCATTTCAAACAAAGTTTAAGTGCGATCGCTTCTACTTAATGCAGAAAAAATTAAGTTTACGGAATAGGTGCAGGGGAAGGATGTTTCCCTGCATAGTAAACAACGACTTTCAACTGTTCAAGGTCAGGAACATAAAATAGTCTGTCCCCTTTTGTCACTTCGTATTCCCATGCCCCCTTGTAAAGTTTGCCCTTCAAAGGGAAAACACGCCCTGGTTGTCGAGTGGTTGGTGCTGTACATAAATCTTCATAACAGCGAAGAGTGTTTTCTGGATGACGCTGCATTAAAGCTTCCCAATCCCTATTCACCCGACGATTTTTGGCTACTACCAACCAAGTGCTTTCTACCTCAAATAATTCAGGAGCCGTCAGTTTAACTTCTGGCGGCTCTAAATTCTTTAGTATGGGATTTTCTTGTTGGTTATCTGATATACTCTCTTACACAGCACTCTCGGCAGATGGCTTAGTTAATGCCACTTCATCAATTTCAGCACTAAAAGCTGCTGCCAGTTCGGGGCTAGAGTAAGCAATGGCACTTTCATGCCATTCATGGATAAGCGCGTCAATCATCTCCCATGCTGTAGTTGAGGAATCTATCAACCGAAAAGCCTCACTTAGCTCGTTGATAAACTCTTGCAACTCATCGGAATCAAACACACTCAACCATCCATAAGAATGTTCAAAGCCGATTTCTTTCCTTAGTAATAGAGAAAAAGCCACGGTTAATGCTTCAAAAACAGTTTTACTTTGAGTAGCTGCCTTCACCAGAGAAGTTACTTGCTCCCGACGCAGCAATGCAAAAGACTGATCGTTACGAGTAATTGTCACTGGACGTTCCAAAGCTTTGTCTAGAACTCGCCCAGGCTGACGATTCAACTCAGTGGCAGTAATTAGCTCATCTGAGTAAATATTGCCAAAATTCCCCAGAACCATAGGTTATGCGTTTTCAGCCAACAGTGAAAAGCTCATGTGAATAAGTTGCTACGTATAATTTTACGTACTATTTATTAAGAGTCAATAGGAATAAAAACTTGAGGTATTAAATACAAAGATGTGAGTAAGTGCGATCGCTTCTACTTAATGCAGAACAAATATTGATATTCACAACAACAATAAATTTCTCAGTGCGCCCTGTAGAGACGTTGCAGTGCAACGTCATCCATCGCGGTTTTTAAGGAAATTATGCAGATTTATCTAACTTGCCATTTGTAAAAATAGATGCCAAAAATGTATATAAATTATGCTGCAAATTTAAGTATACATTTCGACATCAATCAAAAGGAAAATCATGGCAATTTTTGAAGTTATTGAACGAGAAAGTTTACATTTAGTCAAAATAACTTTGCAAAACGAAACAGTACGTACTGAATCTGGTGCTATGTACTATATACATGGCAACATTAAAATGGAATCTAAAGCTCCTTCAGCAGGTGGGTTTTTAAAGTCTTTAGCTACAGGAGAAAATATTTTCCGTCCCACATATACAGGTACAGGTGAATTATATTTAGAACCTTCTTTATCTGGTTATCACATCTTAGAATTAGATGGTAGTGAATGGATTTTAGATAGTGGCGCTTATTGGGCCAGTGATGGGAGTGTAGAAGTAGGAGTTGAACGTAACAAATTGGTGTCAGGCTTAATTGGTGGCGAGGGTTTGTTTCAAACAAAAGTCAAAGGTAGGGGTAAAGTGGCGATGGTTGCACAAGGCCCTGTGGAAGTCATCAATTTACGAAATGACCGATTAGTTGTTGATGGAAATTTTGCGATCGCTCGCACAAACACATTAAATTATCGCGTTGAAAAAGCTACCAAATCTTTTCTAGGTTCCATGACTTCTGGTGAGTTTTTGGTCAATACTTTTGAGGGAACTGGTACTGTATTACTAGCTCCTGTTCCAAATTGGCAAGTGATGATGCTTCGCCAAATTATTGCTGCTATTCCAACACCTTCGAGTAAATAGATAGAATTCAGGAGTCAGAATTCAGAATTCAGAATTTAGAATCAATAAGCTAGTAAAAAATTCAACTATTTTTGAATTTTGAATTTTGAATTATTTAATCCAAAATCCAAAACTTACAACAGATTGCAACTTAATCAAGTACGAAATTTAAGTCTGCTAGCTAGACCATGAGGCTATTTTAATTTTGAATTCTGACTCGATGAATTCTGAATTTTCAATTTTCCTCTATCATTAGACTTCTTGCAGAAGTTGGTAAAAAAGGAAGGGAAAAGGGCGAAAATTTGGTATTTTCCCCTTCAACCTTTCCCCTTTAACCTTTCCCCTTTTCCCACAAGAGTGCAAAAAGCACTTTTGCAAGAGGTTTATTCATTAGCAGTAGCGATCGCTGCTGGACTATCTGCAACACTGGCTAATTGCACTGTAAATGTGGAACCTTCATTTACTTTACTTTTCACAACAATAGAACCACCACAACGTAGTAGCAATTGCTGTACAATCGTTAATCCTAATCCAGCACCACCATGATCTTCAGCTGCTGTTGTTCGTACGCGATAAAAACGGTCAAAAATTTTGGGAATTTCGTTCTCAGGAATGCCAATACCTGTGTCACGGAATTCTAGTTGCACGCGATCGCCTTGGAGGCGGGCACGCACCCAAACTTGACCGCCATTTGGGGTAAATTTAATACTATTGTGCAGCAGATTAATCACAATTTGCCTCAGCCCGCCACTAACGCACCAAACAGCTGGAAGTTCAGTAGGTACAGTGTAAGCCAGCATAATTCCTTTTTCTTGGGCTACAGGTTGGTATGTACTGACAACTCCAGGGACAATATCTGAAAGACGCACTGATTCTAAAGTTGTAGCGTCTAAATCATGTTCGAGTTGCACAAGATCTAACAAACCAGTAATTAAGGAATTTTGCTGATCGCACTGGGTATTTAACATCTGTAAATAACGTTGTCGCTGCGGTGGTTTGAGATTAGGCGAATTCAATAACGAAAGTGCAGTTTTCATGTGCGTCAACGGTATACGTAATTCCTGACAGACATTTTTCAAGTATTCATCTTTTAGTTGTTCCTTGTTGTGCAGTTCTTGATTTTGTTGCTGTAATTTTGTAGTGCGTACTGTGACGATTTGCCGATTAATTTCATCTTGGCGTAGGAGTTGTTTTGCCAATAATTGATTCATCAATACAGGTTCCGGCACACTTGGACAAATAAAATCAGCAGGTATGATGGGCGATGATTCTGGCGTAATTGCTTGTTGAATACCATTTAAGACTTGCTGAATTATTCTCCCCTCAACACTAGTAATAATTAACAACGGCTGATTTTTATTAGTAGTTACTTTCCCAGAAGTTTGATTTTTGCGTTTTTTCAAAGGTCGATGAGCCAAAATTAAACTACAAAACTGGGGAGACAATACCATCAGAAAATTTTCCCGTCGCAGTTGGCTATGGGGTGGTAAGTAAACGGGGATGTGATGGGGGGATAAGGAGGATGAGGGAGATGAGGGGTATGAGGGGATATTTTCTCCTCTTACTCCCTCATCTCCCCCATCTCCCTTGTCTCCCTCATCTTTCCCTTTGTTAATATCCTCAATTTGGCAAGTATAGATAAAACTAGACGCACCTACAGAAGATTGATAACGGACTAATTCTAATTGCCAAATTTTTTCTGGTGGTAGCTTCACCCATAAAGTGGCTGCAATTTGCTGCTCAATGAGTAAGTCAATTTGCGCTCTCACCAGAGATAGTAGAGTAGCTGGACTGAGGGACAATGGTTTAGGAGGCGCTTGCACTCCCATAACCAGTTGATAAACAGACAGATCCTTAGCCAAAGAAACATTCATGAGTCAAGCACAATAAGGATGAAGCAAACAAATAATTCTGTCTTCGATTTTCACCTTTATATGTGCATTTTTTACGAAATAGCCACGGAAAGAAATGTGAAGGATGAAAAATGGGGAATGGGATATGGGGGATATGGGGG
>NZ_JACKZU010000370.1:0-8034 GCF_014222165.1 Nostoc sp. 2RC | reverse complement strand
CCCCACACTCCCCCATCTTTCCGTCTCCCCTTTCCCCTTTTATCTTTTACCTTTCCCCAAGGCGTTGCCACCTTCCCCAGTCCCTTATCTTCCCAACACCTCAACGTGTACTGGTGCAATGCCACTACCCATCATTCCCAAAATTCGAGCGGCACCAGCAGATAAATCAATGACTCGACCCCGAATAAATGGCCCTCGGTCATTAATCCGCACCACCACAGAACGACCATTGCGGGTGTTGGTCACACGAACTTGCGTACCAAAGGGTAGGCTGCGATGGGCTGCGGTCATTCCTTCTGGATTGAATCTTTGACCACTAGCAGTACGATTGCCAGAACCGTCATAGCCGTAATAAGAAGCTATGCCTTTGAAGCTAACTCGGACTCCGCCGACGGCAATCTCCTGCGGTAGCTTGGGTGTTGATATTGGCTGACGCGCTGGCATATTGGCAATCTCGCTTAAGGGAGATGCATTGCCTAGTAGTCTCCGCAAGCGATTGGTTGCTTGCAATGCATCTTGGGCGAGATTGTTGGTGCTATCTGCTAGCCGCGTACCTTGATTGATTTCTACTAATTCTTGGCCGTTAACTTTGATTGTATAGCGATCGCCAGCTCCCGCCTCCACAGGGAAGCTTTTGTTTTGGGCATTTGCAACTTTAGATTCGCCCGCCGCTTTCCAACTTACGGTAATCTTACTCGCGTCTACATTTTCCTGGTTTAGCTGGTTAATTTTGGCTGCTATCACTCCAGCTATCTCAACAGGATCTTTGTCACCAGAATTAATCTGATTGTTTGCTCCGGCCACATTGCCAACACTCGCCGATGAAGGTGAGTTGCTAGCAATAAGGGCGTATGATTGTACGCCCTCTGTTTCGTTTATTGCACCAACTTTTTTAGTTTCAGAACTTGTATCTGATACAGAACTCAAAAAGGTAAGAACAGGAATATTTTTGATATAAAGAGTTGCCGCCTTACGTCCTCCAATGTTGTAAGGATGAATTTGTGTAATCACAGCATCCGAGGTTTGTTCCCCTGCTTTTGATTTGTACTCTCCGACTTTCACCACATCAGATGCAGGCGATTTTTGGGAAGCTAGCGCATTTCCCTTTGTGGTTTGAGTACAACCGACTGAGGGTATTCCCAAAACAGTCAGAGACAGAGCAACAATTGTCCAGAAATGTCTTTGATTCATGCGTCCAATTTTAAAGCGACTGTAGAACTTAAGAAAACTTAAGTCTTATAATTCGCGGGATTTTCGCTAGTAAACAGTGAATTCCCTTCCTAAAAACTCGAACTCGTTCCTTTTTCACTTTGTGTTTTGTAACTGCAACAGACTAGCATGAACCTTTTAGCTTGGGGATCAGGGTTTTACCGTAATTCTTGACAACTTTATCTCAATTAAATTGGTATTTTTAAGGTGAAACCTTGCTCGAATGCGGATTTTGAGTGTGTAACGTTTTTTTCGGCAAGTAAAAGTTTTCTTAACAAAACTTTACATTTTTTGGAGGCTACACTCATCGTACCTCCTCCACATCTGTTTGTAAGTCCCACAATGAGATGTGTATTCTATATCACATTAATTCTTCAGTTTTTAATGAGTTATCTAATATAACTTTTATTAAAAGGCATCGGCATAAATACTCAAAGTTTATTATTTAATTAAAATTTAATATTATGCTGTAACTGTTGTGCAATAGGAGTTACAGATAAAACTATCTTCTAAATCATTTCAAGTTTATTCTCTTTGTTTTGAAGTTTTTTCTAGCTAAATTAACCATAACAGGTATTATTGATAACTAAGCTATCTTTAGTAATTTATATTACTTACTACACTAGTATTACTGTGTATAAAAAAAAGAATAATACGCAAGCGAACTTTTTTGGCGATTAATTATAAAAACATAGGGAAAGCTCGGCGATCGCTTGTGAATATTTTCTTATTAGTATTAAATTTTACATATTACATTTTTAAATATCAGTACTGGTTCAAATATTATATGGAAATGGAACAAGCAACAAGAGAGATAGCACTGTAGTGAATTTTTTCATATATATGTAGCGGCTATTTCGTAAAATGCTATCAGCCTCTTAGCAAACCAAGTAAATTCAGGAGATTCAGAAATAGACTCGTCATCATTATTAACTGTTCTCAACGACTTGCATTCCCAGTACAAGTCTTTGAACGAGGGTGCAGTAGCGAAATACATTCCGGAACTGGCAAAGGTAAACCCGGACTTGTTTAGCATTTGTATTGCCACCGTAGATGGTCAGGTTCACAAAGTTGGGGACTCGGAACAGTTCTTCACCATTCAGTCAATTTCCAAAGTCTTTGCTTATGGACTTGCCTTAGAAGATCGTGGACGCGATTACATGTTGACAAGAGTCGGCGTCGAACCAACGGGGGATGCATTCAACGCGATTATTTTGGATGAGCAATCGAAGCGACCTTATAACCCAATGGTAAATGCCGGGGCGATCGCCACCACTAGCTTAATCAAAGGATCTGGCCCCACCGAACGCCTTAACCGGATGCTAGAGATGTTCCGGCAATATATTGGGCACGATGTGTTCGTTGATATGTCAGTTTTTACCTCAGAACGCAGTACAGGACATCGCAACCGCGCAATGGCACATCTTATGCTCAACTTTGGGATGATCGATCCCAACATTGAAGAAGCCTTGGATCTTTATTTTCAACAGTGTGCTGTGCTGGTGAATTGCCAAGACTTAGCAGTGATGGCGGCCACTTTAGCTAACAAAGGTATTAACCCCATCACCAAAGAACGGGCAGTAGATAAGGCTTACATCAAAGATATTCTGAGTGTGATGTACACCTGTGGAATGTACAACTTTGCAGGTGAATGGGCTTACAAAATTGGTATTCCAGCAAAAAGCGGGATTTGTGGCGGGATTATTGCCGTTGTACCCAATCAGATGGGCATTGGCGTGTTTTCGCCGCCACTGGATGTGCGTGGTAATAGTGTGCGGGGGGTAAAAGTGTGTGAAGAACTTTCCCAACGCTTAGGGCTACATCTATTTGAGTGTCAAGGAAAAGACTAACGAAAATATCCTAGTTAACAGTCAACAGTCATCAGTCAACACTTATAACTCTTCTCCTTGGGGAAGTGGGAAGATTTCACCAGCTAAGTAAGCCTGAAAATGTTTTTGGAAGTACAACCAAGAAGTCATATCTTCGCCTTCGATAAAAGCTTTTGGCGCTTGTTTATATAAAGGAATGCGGTTATTAATTTCGTCTTGCAGGAATGGAGGTAATTCTGCTATGCCACTGACTTTACTACCAAAAGCACTGTAGAGCAATTGACCGGGGCGATCGCCCATTTTCATCCAGGGAAGCCATTGACCAATTCTATCCCAACTCAGTTTGAGTTGAGAAACTGAAGAGAGTTCAGGATTGAATAAATCCGCCGTCGGCACAGTTAATTTAAATAATTCTGCTGCTTGATAAATTGGATGTGGGCTGTATTCAGCAAACTTGGGATCTTCCGCTAAGGGATTGGGGTAATAGGGGAATATATCAAAAATGAAGGTTGTGCTGTCACCGTCTACTTGGGCGGGAAAATTTCCCTTAAATATGCCCTGCACGGGATTATTCGCAACATGGATAACTGGAACTGTCTCCCCTGTCCAAGGATTTTCCCACTTGGTTAAAACTTCCTCTGTTTGTGGATTTAGGTAGTACGTCAGTTCTCTAGAAGTAAAATCCCAGCTACCTTCCTCTGTGGGAATACACCTGCTAACACTCAATCCGAATATTTTAAACAAAAGTTGTCTTTTCTCTCCAGGGATGAGAGCGTAAATTTTACCTTTCCAGATGAGAAAAGTCGATTCGCCAGGATCGAGGGAAGAACGAGTTTTCACCCAGTGCTGCGCTTCAAGTTCTTGGATTTGAGCAACCATCTAAAACATCCTTTGTATCTGGATAACAAAAGGATAAGCGAATTTGTCATTAGGTATTGGGTAGGGAAAAGGTTAAAGGTTAAAGGGAAAAGGAATAAATTTAATCTTTACCCTTTTCCCCTTACCCTTTTCCCTTTCCCCCTTGTCCTCTTCCATGCCCCAGTCCCTAGTCCCCAATCCCCGAATCAAGCTGCTTATCGAGACAGCGAAATAAATACAGCCAAAGAGGTAAAGAACTGTTAATAGCAATTAGTCGCACTAAATGACCAGTTGTGACAATCTCAACATGATGATTTAGTGCTAGGGAAACTAGGATCATTTCTGCTGAACCTCCTGGTGCTGTGACTAAAAGACAGGTTAACCAGTCCCAAGAGGTTAATTGCATAGCAAGTGTAGCAGCGATCGCTCCAGTTGCGAGGGTCATGGTCACAGACATCAAAGCATAGCCCACAGTCCGCTTGGTAAAGTTTGGTTTGTCTCCCCAATACTCACCAATGGTAATTCCCAACAGCATTTGACCGAATAAGTTAACTAAAGGTGGTGGAGTAAAGCTAATATCATTCACAAAAGGTAGGGAATTGAGCAAAGGATTAAACCCAATACCAATTAACAATGCACTAAAAAAATCCCCAGCAGGAATTTTGAAGAATATAGCAGGATAAACTACTAATGCAGTAATTACCAGCAGCAATAAAAGTAATCCTAGTTGAGACGGATCGAAATCGAGCAAAGCACTTTTGACGGGTAGTGTTTGCATCCAGGAATTACCAACTAATGTTCTGGCGATGAAGGGAAACAGGAAAACTACTGAGGTAACGCGAATTGCTTGAACTAAAGCAACCAAACTCACATCTTTATTGTAATCAGCGGCGATCGCTGCCATAATTCCCACACCACCTGGAACTGTAGCCAGCAATGCTGTCAATAGGTTAGTTTTACTAACACGAGAGTATAAATAACCAATGCAAGTGCCACACAGCAACAAAAACAAAGTCAGAAAAATAAAGATGGGAATACCAGAAGCAACATTAGCTAAATTAGCGTGAGCATTGGAAGCGCCGACAGTCAAGCCTACAAGTGCCATCCCTACTTTTCTAGCAGTACGGTTTGGTTTGGGAGAATATTCATAGAAAATTCGACTTCCTTGGAGAACTACCAAACCAGCTGCAATCCCAGCAAATATCCAAGCAATCCCACCAATATGAAATTTTGCAAGACTTATACCCACAGTTAATGCTAAAAGTATTTCGAGGGCAAGAACAATTGATTTTTTTACAAATAATTGTTGTTTGCTAACAGTAGGATTTTTATGAGTGTGTTCTTCTAGGTTGGGAGCAACACTGAGGCTTTGATTCATCGATATCAGCTTTTTTATTAATTTAATTTAATTTGCAAAAATAATGCGACAGATGGTAAATGTAAGATTAGTTATCATTTACTATACGTAATAACCGGGGTAGTAGATATCGATATCCCAGAAAGTATTCAACACTTCCAGCAATTACAGCAAATAAAACAATAATAAGTCATATATTAAATCTAACAGAGTTAGCATTCTGGGTGTGCAATTTAGAGCAGTGGTGCATGTCGATATCGAAGAAAACTTTCAGGTATTCAAGGAGTTAGTTAAGCAGCAGAAAAATGCTTAATTGAAAAGAGTACTTACAAGCACTTTATCTGAATTAAGGCTCAATATTTGAATTGGTATTGATTAATTTTGTGGTAAGGGTATCTTGGCATTCATGTCAAGGGCAGATGAGACGCACATCCCGTAATCAATAAATTGGGTTTGCCGAAAAAGTTGTTTGATGGGGGTAGTGGTCTGCCAACCCAAAAATGCGCTTGTGAAGGCTGGGGAAAGGGTAAGGGATTTAAAACCTTTCCCCTTTCCCCTTTCCCCTTTTCCCGACTTCTCTTAGAAGTCTATTTGTACGCAAACAATAAAGTTCTTTACTGGCAACGCCTGAAATACTGATTATTGTGTTGCCAATTTTTTGTTAAAGTTCTTTATTGAAGAAAATGCTAACCGTAATATAATGTGAGCCGCAAACAATAAACATCTTAACTGTCACAAGTTCGTATGTACTAGTTAATGAAGGTTAATTTTTATTATTGGAGAACGCTGCCTCCGTTACAAGGGAATAGCGAATTTATAGTTGGTTGCCTGAGCCACAATTTAGTCAATTTAAAACTTCTAGAGCAGCAGCGATCGCTTCCTTAACCAAAGGTAACTCTCTCGTTTCTTTGCGTAGGCTTGCACGGCGAACTAGTTGCCACTTCTGAGGAATAATATTTTCTTGATAAAAAGTATTCGCTGCCCACTGCACTCTTCTGACTGCAAACTCTTCTCTGGTTTCAGCCAACTCATCCAAAACCTTTGCAGTCATAGGTAATCTGTTAAGATGTCTTTTCACCCAAGCCCTTCCAGGATGATCGAGTAAATTAGCTATCGCTGTTCTAGTAATCCAAACTGGTCGATTGGCATCTTGCTTCAAGTACTGTGCAGCAACCTTTACAGCTTCCATCGTTTCAAGATCGCGCTTATTCCAATCCACATGTAGAGTACCATTATTTGTTAGTGGTGGCGGCAGATGCTCCAAAAGCCAATTTTTGTCATATTTGTATAATTGACCATAAATTGCTGGTGCTTGACTTCGTAATTGTGTTCTTCCCGCCTTAGGATTAGCTTCAATTACCTCTAGCCATTGCTTACGACAACTTTCGAGGATATCTGGAGCTTGAATAAATGAAAATACACGAGGCTTAAGTGAGGGACATAACTCAGTTGCTCTTGCCTTAGTATTAGGTCGGGGGAAGGTAAGCTTCAGCCTACCAGCTTGACGAAGCACTGTCTTGACCCGAACCCCCAAGCGTTGACTAATCTCCTTAAGGGTGAGTGATGAGTCTTCCCAGAAAGCTTTTAAGCATTCTTCCCAAACAGAACCATAAACCTTGATTTTCGAGAATTCAAAGCGATCTTTTAGTGATTGATCGGAACCTATTCTAGAGTAAACAAAACCACAGCTACAAAAAAAGGTACCAGTTGGCTTGCGATTTTGCTGGTTATATGTAATTTGACATTCCTTTATCTGCTGTTTTTTAAAAAATCTGCAAACAGGGTTAAGGCAGGGCCAGGGAGCATTGCCAAATGGTTTTGGTGCTTGTTTTAGCTCAAAAAATTCTTGTGCTGTGTATCCCAAGAAGTGGATAAGTAGCAGATGACGTAGTGGATGATGAACCCTTTTAGGAAAACGCACTAATTGAGCAAGCCAGTTATCGCGGATCTCCTCATCAAGTGGGCATTGCAGCCAATCTAATAATTGGGAAGAGTAGTAATTTTTGAAGAGCCTCAAAAATTCCTGAACACGAATCCTACCTGTGTAAGTAACTAACTCTGGATTAGTTTTTACCAAAGATAGATATTTTTCATACAAAGCTTCTAAGCCAGGGACGAAGCGACAATTATTCAGAAGCCAATCTATGTCTGTAGCAATCTTTAACAGAACTTTGTGACGAGGATTTAAAGGGTCTATTGGTCGAGGAGATATTACTTGAGTTGCCTGTTCTAAGGAAACAAATTCAGATATGCGTCTGCGATTGTGGGTTAATACACGACTTTTCTGTAAAAAAACTCCATGAGTGGAACAGACTTCAACACCAGGTAACTGATGGGGACGATGCCAGTAGCACTCGCCAAACTGCTTGCGATCATCTTCCATACACAATGGACAGAAACGCAAGTGAGAAGGAATTTCAATGAATCCAGCAACAATTCCCAAGCGTGTATGAATTTTCGATCCATTATCACTGCACATATCTTGCCAAATAAGTTGAAGTCGCTCTCGTGGCAGAAAAGGGCTATAAAAGGGTAATAGAGTGTGATTGTCTATGAAGTTATCAACTGTGTAAGAATGTCCAACGGGTAAAGCAGCAACAAATCTGTTTAATCTGCTTGGTAGATCAACAATTGCAATTGCATTTTTTGTTTGAAATAAATCTCGAATTACTGAAATTTGGCTAGTATAATAGACTCTCTGTTGAAAGCGAGCGCAAATACTATAGAACAATTCATTTGGGTAAGGATTAGGAAAGAAACCAAGCATAGCCTATATTATAT
>NZ_JACKZU010000036.1:0-33791 GCF_014222165.1 Nostoc sp. 2RC | reverse complement strand
CGAGGCTCAACCATACTCTCTGTGTTAGTTTTTGCGATCGCACTTAATTATACTTTGGCGAGAGTGACAAAAGAGGGTTAGCTATCTCCAGTCGAAGAAGCGAGGGCAAACCGAGTTAGTATGTGAGGCGCTGCGGGCTTATTACCTGCCGTTTGCGCTATCGGCTGCCGGAGTGTCTGGTATGGAATTGCAATTGGCCCTCAATGATGCGATCGCGCAACTTGAAGCCCAGATAATTAAGATGAAACGGACATTTGGGATGGAGGGACTACCCCAGGTAGTTCTTGTTAATCCTCATAGTGGAATTTTCTCGCAGGGTGTGATTGGCTTACAACCAACAATTGGAACTAATGGTGTGGGAGTAACTCCTGTTTCAGCTAATTTGGTTCCTCCTTCGGTTTCTTTTTTTGATTCCACTGAGCTAAGTCCTGACTCGTTATCTGTTATCACAGAACCAGCCGGATCAAATATTTTGGAACAAGATTCTGAAGATGATGCATTCTTTAATGATGATGAGGATGACCCAATTGCTAAGGCAGAAATAGAAGTTGATGCAGGATTTCGTCTGGAGTGAAGGGATTATCAGGAATGGCTGTTAGGTGTTAGAGAAAGGCGTAGTCTTTGCCTTCGCTTGTGATATTCACGTAATTCCCTCCCTTGTCCTGTTTGTTGTTGTGGGCAGTATTTTTTAGAGTGCGATCGCTACGCCCGCCGCAGGCACTGTTGCTACGAAGTGCTTTGTACCTCTTCACAAGGCACATTGAGAAGAAGTTTTTACCCAAGCATTTGCATTACTCAAAGTTTCGATTAAACAATTTCAGCCATATACTTGGTCAAAGCTTGTGATCGAGTGTATTAACAGTATTTGACCGAATTGGAGAGGCGATCGCATTCTAACTCCGCAGGTGCAATTGCTTTCATGATGTTTCATTTGTAAAAGTTGCAATCACCAATTTTGCAGCAAAGCAAATTTGTAATAAACCCTATTCGGCATACCTTGTTATTTTATTAGACTGCTCAATTGTGGCGTTTTTAGTGAGGTAGGTGTGGGGATGATTGAGGTAATACTGGGTGTAATAATTACAATTACATGGTTTATTTGATAAGCCAAAGACTAATGTTATTTTCTAATTCAGCTTTTAGTTGATACAAAATTAGGGTGTGATTGGGGTAATTTGGTCATGATGTAGGGGGTAATTTAACCAGCGTGTATTGAAGAAATTTTTAATACATTAATTCACTTAGAATCTACAGTTTTGGTTTGGTATTAGTGTTATAGAAGAAAATGATCGTAATGGTTTTTTCTCTACTTACTTTGTATGTAAAAAACCTGTTAACTCCTGTAAAGAAAATGTTTTGCATTACAGCATCATTCTTATTTCAGGTAAATTAGTAACAATAGAAAAAGTTAATAAAACATCAATATATATATATGCCTAAAATTAAGGAGAAAACAGACGTAAAAAAGATAGTAATTACGATTGACATGGGTGCAAGTAAAACTAAGGCTATCGTTCAGGAGTATCCAGAGGGGAAGCCTGTTGTTTTACTTTTAGATTCAGAAGTAGCGGATGTTGCTAAAGCCTCAGTTGAAAGTGTCCAACAAGAAGGTAGTCCTGAATCTCGTGCTTGGGTAGGGATAGGCGATGAGTATTTCGCCTTGGGAGAACTTGCTCGTCGTCGGTTTGGGGGTATATCGCAACTGAGGGAGTTAAAATACGAACTAGCAGTTCCCAAAATTTGCGGAGCATTTTGGCTTGCTAAGGAGAAGTTGAACCTGGGTAATGATGTTGCAGCTTACTTGAGTGTCCTGCTGCCGCCGGGTGAAGTGCAAGACAAGGAACAGTTACAAATTCGGTTGAAGGATACGTTTCGGGGGTTTGATACACCAGCAGGTAAGATGCGGGTGAAAATGCTTCGTTATGATGCAGCTTCTGAGGGTAGTGGAATATTTTTCCACCGTAGGCGAACGCTTGGCGATCGTGTACCTGTTTCGATGTACGTAATGCTTGGTTATCGCAACGCGAGTATTTTCACCTTTCGGAGTGGTTCGATTGGCGCAGGAATAACCAGCAATTTTGGTATGTCTTGGTTAGTAAATAATTTGATTTCCAAAACATCGGGACTGAGCCCTGATAATTCCAATATTATTGAGGTACTGATAGAAGCTGGAGCCAGTTGTGACCCCCAGGTGATGCAAAAACTCTCACGCAAGCGCAAAGGTGATGAGATTCAACTTGATGGAGAGTCAATGTCCAAAGCTTTATTACTTGCTAGAGACGAATATTGGCGTGCGATCGCTAGGTGGTTGCGATCAAAGATGGATGAGGATATTGAAGAACTGGTATTTTGCGGAGGAACTGCGGATTACATTCGTCCTGAAATAGATGCTTACTTCCAGAA
Source organism: Nostoc sp. 2RC (assembly GCF_014222165.1). Taxonomy (NCBI): domain Bacteria; kingdom Bacillati; phylum Cyanobacteriota; class Cyanophyceae; order Nostocales; family Nostocaceae; genus Nostoc; species Nostoc sp. 2RC. Next base: position 31,388 of record NZ_JACKZU010000036.1, on the reverse strand, counting down.
AGAGGGGATGAAAGTATCCTGGCACGCTAATATTTTTATACCTGATGAAATATCTTCTGGTATGGGCAATCGGATGGCGGATGTTTGGGCTTTCCACCAGCACATGATTATTCAGTTTGATAAGTTAACTGGTTATATACGCTCTGAGGTTGTACCGCTAACTAAATCTGTTGAAGATAATACAAATAATGCAGGTGAAGAAGTCAAACGTAAGTATAACTTTACGCCTTGTGAGCGGCCTAGTACCTTTATTGCTGTAAACGAGAATGTTTGACAGGTTTAGACAAAAATCAATGTAGTAAAAGAAGAATCAGCTAGAATGAGTGCTGCATAAAGTAGTACTTTCTAACTGATTCTTTAAGATTTTAGTATGGTTGTTGCTCTAGCATTTGGTAGCAATCAACATGAGAATTGGTAATTTCTGGAATGTGTTGAATTACAGAGTTAATTTGCTCCATGTCTGCATATTGTTGTTCTCGTCTTTTGCGGAGTTCCCATGATTTACGGTTATAAGCTAACAAGTCTTCCAAACTCATGTTGAATTTGTATTTGGCGAAATTCACTAATTGTTCTGTGGTGTAACGACAATCTTCAGGACGACCAAAACAAATTTCAAACTGAAGCTTAAAAGCTTTCCAATTGAAATTGTCAGACCCCAGTTGCCGTTGTGATTCGCGTCCGTAAAGGTCACGAATTGAATAGAAAATTGTGTTGTATTTACGCACGTCGAATGATTCAATCTTGAATTGCTCCATTGTTGAATCATCGACTGTAGCAGCTTGAGCTTTAGTAGATTTATTAGCAGCCATAGTTTTTTCCTTGATGAGTGTTTCGCTTTTAGCTGCGTCAGCATTAGTCAAAAAAATAAATCCCACTCTGTATGAGCGAGATTTTCTGTAAAATCAGATGATTTGTGATTATTTTGCTAATAAACGTTCGCGTTGTAGCCAAGTACGTTTGTTGACTTCGAGTAATTCTTCTAAGCCTTTGTTGAAGTGCTTAATGGAATAGTCAACCATTTGTTGTACACTATATTTGGGGTTTTCGACTGAGCCGAATGTAGCAATAAATCTGGCTTTAAAAGTATCCCATTGTGTTTTATTCCAGTTAGTCTGTGACTGCGCTTGAATAGTTTTACCCCAGGTTTCTTGTAGCCCGTAGTAGACTGCTTTAAACTTACGCTCGTTGTAGTCAGCAATTTTGTAAATACCCATTGCGTTGTCATCAATTAAACTAACTTTTTTGGTTCTAGTAGCCATAATTTTTATCTCCTATGTGAGAGTTACTTTTTAAGGATTTGAGCGTTAGCTATAGTGCTTTCTCTTCTTTATTTGGACGTAAGTCCGTGTAAAAAATAACAATCTTAAATTGGAAATGAATGCTAACGCCTCCGCTACTATCCTGTTTTCAAAAATTTTCAAATAGCCCTGTTGTGTCACTATCGCGGTAGCGGCAGCTAGTGAGCGATACCTTCTCCTGTCAAAGACGCTCCGCGTAGCTTGCTTCCCCGCAGGGGTACGGCACACTTCTCTAGGAGAGGCTACGCCAACGTGAACGCCGTATAACAACGCCCATGCACACCGACCGCCGAGAGCGATCGGTTATGATACAAAGGCGATCTGCGGCAGGTGATGGACACCGTTATGCACTTGAAGTCATATTTAGGAGTTGCATACAAAAATGAAAACTCAGTACTTTACAGCGACAAGTCTTGATGGCTTCATTGCGACTGAGAATGACTCACTAGATTGGCTGTTTCCGCTTGGCGACCTGAATGACTCCAGCTATCCAGAGTTCATTTCAGATGTGGGTGCGTTGGCAATGGGATCGGCAACTTACGAGTGGATGGTACGCAACGCCCAAAAGGTAGCTACTGAGACTGGCTTTGCGTGGCCATACACTCAGCCAGCCTGGATATTTTCTAGTCGCAAGCTGACAATAATCGAAGGTGCGAACATCCGATTCGTCAATGGAGATGTGCAGCACGTCCACACCCAAATGCGAGCTGCTGCCGGCACTAAAAACATCTGGATAGTTGGAGGCGGAGATTTGGCTGGTCAGTTTTACGATGCTGGTTTACTGGATGAGCTGATCATCCAGGTTGGCTCGGCCACCCTCGGCAAGGGTAAGCCGCTATTCCCTCGCAGAGTACTAAGCCCAGTTCTGCGCCTAGTGTCTGTTCATCAGATGGGTGCTGGCATGGCTGAGTTGCGCTATGAAGTACACAAAGGCGGTGTGAGTGGAGCCGCCTAACAATTGCAATGTAGCGGACTTTTGAAGCGCCTGATTGTAATGCAAAGGCTGTTTGCCGCGGCTGATTGCAACCGTAGTATCAATTGCCAAAGGAGGAAAACTGATGAGTTCATTTGTCCTTTGTTTTCAAGATATTGACAAAACAAAACTCAAGGTCGTTGGTGGTAAAGGCTCGAACCTGGGGGAACTTACCAAGATTGAAGGAATACTCGTACCAGATGGCTTTTGTATTTCTACTGAAGCCTTTAAAAGAATCATTGGGGAAACGTCTTCGATTAACGAATTACTCGACCAGTTATCGCTTCTCAAGGTGGAAGACCGACATAAAATTGGTGAACTTAGCAGTGAGATTCGCTCTTTCATTGAAAGGATAACCATCCCTCAAGATATTAATGAAGAGATCGCCCGCCTTCTCTCCAAGCTTGGAGAAAAAAATGCCTATGCAGTAAGATCCAGCGCAACTGCTGAGGATTTACCAACAGCCTCTTTTGCCGGCCAGCAGGATACGTATTTGAACATTATTGGCAAGGACGCAATCTATCAGCATATCAGCAAGTGCTGGGCATCGCTATTTACCGAGAGAGCAGTAATTTACCGCCTCCAAAACGGCTTCGACCACCGTCAAGTCCATCTGTCTGTGGTTGTTCAGAAGATGGTCTTCCCGCAGGTGGCAGGAATTTTGTTTACTGCCGATCCCGTCACTTCTAATCGGAAGGTGTTATCTATTGATGCCAGCTTCGGACTTGGTGAAGCCTTGGTCAGAGGTCTGGTGAATGCTGATATCTATAAAGTATCTGACGGCAAGGTGATCGATAAGAAAATATCCACCAAGAAACTGGCCATTTATGCCTTAAAAGATGGCGGTACGAAAGAACAGGAGATTGAGCAACAGAGACAGAACAGACAAGCGCTGACAGACGAGCAGATTTTGCAGCTTGAGCGCATCGGTAGAAAAATTGAAGAACATTTCGGCTGCCCCCAGGGCATCGAATGGTGTTTAGTGGATGACACATTTTATATTGTCCAGAGTCGCCCCATCACGACTTTATATCCCATTCCTGAAGCAAGCGATCGCCAAAATCACGTTTATGTATCTGTCGGTCATCAACAAATGATGACTGACCCCATCAAACCATTGGGATTGTCTTTATGGCAGTTAACAGCTGCTCACCCCATGTATCAAGCTGGTGGAAGGTTGTTTGTTGATGTCACCCATGATTTGGCTTCACCTGTGAGGAGAACAATTCTGGTAGATGTTTTAGGAAAATCCGATCCGCTGATAAGGGACGCACTTATGACCATACTAGAGCGGGGAGATTTCATAAAATTGTTACCAGATGACAAGCAAGAACAGAGTTCCGGTAACAGCAATCAGGGCGCATCGTCTTTGGATTTTCAAACGCTGACCGAATACGATCCGGCGATCGTTTCTGATTTGATTAAAAGTAGTCAAAGATCGATAGAAGAGTTAAAACATAACATCCAGACGAAATCAGGATCGGATCTGATTGATTTTATCCTGGAAGATATCCAGCAATTAAAGAAGAGTTTATCCGATCCACAAAATTTCGGTGTGATTATGACTGCTATGAATGCATCATCCTGGATCAATGAAAAAATGCAGGAGTGGTTAGGTGAAAAAAACGTAGCAGACACGCTTTCTCAATCTGTACTCAACAATATTACTTCCGAAATGGGTCTGGAACTATTGGATGTCGCGGATGTGATTCGTCCTTACCCGGATGTAATTGATTATTTACAACAGGTAAAAGATGATAGCTTTTTGGATGAATTGGTTAAGTTTAATGGAGGAAAGGAAACCCAAGACGCTATCTATGCTTATCTCAACAAATACGGAATGCGATGTGCCGGAGAAATCGATATTACGAGAACTCGTTGGAGCGAAAAACCAACTATACTTGTCCCCATGATTCTCAGTCACATCAAAAACTTTGAGCCTGGTGCTGGCGATCGCAAATTTGAGCAAGGGCGACACTCAGCTTTGAAAAAAGAACAAGAGTTATTAGAGCGATTGCAGCAATTACCAGATGATGAACAAAAGGTCGAACAGACAAAACGAATGATCAACCTAATTCGGAATTTCGCTGGTTATCGCGAATATCCAAAATACGGCATAGTTAACCGCTACTTCGTTTATAAGAAAGCTTTACTCAAAGAAGCCGAACAACTCGTACAAGCCAACATTATTAATGAAAAAGAAGATATATACTATCTCACTTTTGAAGAACTTCGCTCAGTCGTAGGCACAAATAAACTTGATTACCAGATTATCAGCAAACGAAAAGACGAGTACAGATTCTATCAAAAGCTAACTCCGCCACGTGTTATCACATCTGACGGTGAAATTATTGCAGGTCGGTACAAACGAGAAAATCTCCCTACCGAAGCTATTGTAGGTCTACCTGTTTCCTCCGGAGTTATAGAGGGACGAGCGCGTGTCATCTTAAACATGGAAGATGCCGATCTAGAAGATGGCGATATATTAGTCACCTCCTTTACTGACCCTAGCTGGACACCATTGTTTGTATCCATAAAAGGTCTAGTCACCGAAGTTGGTGGACTGATGACACATGGAGCAGTTATCGCACGTGAATATGGCTTACCAGCAGTTGTCGGAGTAGAACGTGCTACCAAACTGATCGATGACGGACAGAGAATTCGGGTTAATGGAACGGATGGCTATGTAGAAATCCTAAGTTAATATACTTTCTAATAATGACTTAATGTATAAGTTGACTTCTAGCCATCCAGTACCTTTTACAAAGAGTTCTCCGAGACTAGACTACCTTGCTGTAAAGAAGGATCATCTTTGTTTTCTTCTAGAAGTGCTTCAATTTGAGCAAAAAGCTTATTAATTTTTTTTAGCTTTTTCTCATCATTCCAAATTTTACTTTTTCTAAGTGCTTTGTATATTTTGTCAGCTTTTTCTTTTTGCTCTTGGTTGTGAGACGATGGCTTACTTTCTGACTGTGAGGTCAGAATATTTCCTACTAGAATCCTAATTTCAGATAGTGATAAACTTTCTGCGATCGCTTTATTTAAAACTTTCTGCCTTTCATCATCATTTTTTATCCGGTTGATTTCCTTAGCTTTTGTATATTCAATTTCGCCTTTTTGCAGTGCAGTTTGGATATCTAAATGGAGTTTGAGTAAAGGAAGACGATTGGCTACAAATGACTGCCAAGTAATTTTTCCTAACCTCAAGAATACATCTTGTATGATTCGTCCTTCATCACTAACCATAACGTTATGGTTAGAATTACCTTTGCTTTCGTTATTCATGTCATAGAGCAGTTTGACCACTGTCTCTTGGTCAACATCGACTTCTTCGGCTAGTAATTCGAGAATTCCGATAGTTTCTTCATAAGCATTGAGGTCTTCCCTTTGGAGGTTTTCAACTAAGCGGAGTTTACGAGCTTTTTTTTCGTCGCATTCAATAATAACTACAAGGATTTCCTCAAGTCCTGCAATTTCACAAGCTTTGAGACGGCGTTCACCAGCGACTAGCTCGTACTTGTCTTCCTGAATCTTTCTAACGACAATGGGTTCTAGTAACCCTACTTCCTTGATACTGTCAGCGAGTGATTTAAGTTTTATGGGGTCAAAATAGCGACGGGGCTGACTTGGCGGAAGGATAATTTGAGATAAGGGTAAAGTGGAATCAGATAAAGATTTTTCTTCGTCATCTCCGAATAAATTATCCAGTCCGGTTAGTTTTTCTAGTTCACGTCTTTGGCTCATAGTTGAATGATGTATTTTGTAATTTCTTCGAGTATACTAACTGCGGGATGGTTTTTTTTGTGGAGTGCAAGTGGTAGATGTGCTTGGGTTGCGTCAGGAAAAGCTGTTGATTTAGGAATGGGGGCAGTAACGTGTATCCGTCCTTCAACCTGTTGTTTAATTTCTTCCAGTATTCCTGTGTCTTGAAGATTACGATTATCGTATTTGGTTGGAATTATACAGGCAATTTGTAATTTCTGGTGTCCTCCTTTTTTGAGTCGGGCAATTGTTTCTAGCAGTTGGTTGGTGCCAAGATAGCACTTATATTGCGTTTCAACAGGAATAATAACGTGTGAAGCAGCGACTAAGCTCATAATGCTTAGAATTCCTAGAGAAGGCGGGCAATCAATCAAAATATAATCATACTGGTCAAGTACATTTGATAGCACAAACTTGAGCCGTTGGCGGTTGTCGATGGTCAAGTCATGAAAAATTTTTTGCTCCGTACCTGCCAATTGGATATTTGTTGGTACAAGGTGCATCCCGTGAATAGGTTTTTCCCATATATACAGGGGAGTTTCTTCAGCGATCGCACCATAGATAGTTTGCTCAGTTTGCAACTTGACTTCCCCTAATCCCATAAAAGCTGTTAGTGATGCTTGTGGGTCCATATCCACAAGCAGTACACGGTGTTTTTTAGCAAGGTGGTATCCAAGATTGTGTGTAATAGTCGTCTTAGCTGCACCACCTGACTGATTGAAAGTGGCAATTATTTTGGTTGATGACATATATTAATGAAGCGATTTTGTGAACCCATGTCAGCGATTCTACCAAACAGTGGATTTTTATTTTGGATTTTTGAAAAAAAATAACGCTAGTTCAAACCAGTAAACCTGTCTGGACTAGCATTATTCAGTTAGTTGGTTCTAAAATGGGGGTTCTTCGTCTAGGTCTTCATTTGTCGAAGTAATGTTATCTTCTAGTAGTTCCTTGGCAAAATCGGGAGTTTCGGGCGAGTGAGAATTTTTGCTAACTTGGGTGAGTTCATTAATCGGTTGTGCTGAGATAAAGTTTCTAATTACGAATGTGGCAATCTTTTCTTTGTACTCACCCCTGTTATCTACCACTAAATCAAGATATCCTTCTGCTGTACCATGTACGCCTTCCCCTTGTCCGTTGATGACGACAGCAGGTGCGCCTTTGGAACGGAATGGTATCTCGTCAGTAACGACTCCTTCCTTGGAACGGTAGTAGAATTCAGCAATCCCAAAAGCAATCAAGGAACCTTCTTTGTCGTGGGTTGTGTTCACTGATTTAAGATTAATAGTTGCAGTATTATGAATCATGGTAGTTTGGTTTGTAGATTGATTAGATGGTTGATCGCCTATGATTTATACTGCATAGGCGATTTGTAATTTTCTAGAAATTTGCGTTAGCTACAGCCTGTGTTTTGTTCGGTACAGAAGTAGATGTAGATTCTTCCTTACGGGGTGAACCTAATAATTCGATGGTGTTGATTGTGATTACAGGTTTTTGCCGCATAGTGCCAGAATTTTTATCAGCCCAACGATCAAATCCAAACTCACCAGTAATTGCAATTTGAGTTCCTTTACGAACGTAATTTCCAATCACTTCTGCTTGATTTCCCCAAGCGACTAAATCAAACCAAAGAGCTTGTTCACTTCTGTAGGGTGGTCTTACTGCAATAGAGATTGAAGCCTTAACTGCGCCCGACTCGAAAAATTTTAGATCGGGTTCTTGTCCACATCTGCCAACTAGCATGACTTTGTTGATATAGTTCATAACGCGAGAATTGATATATTTCTCTTATTGCTGCGTCAGCATTAGTTCTTTTAGGATTTATCATTTTGACGAATTGTTTTATTTAAAGCACACTTTTTGATTCATACTTGTGAGTTATTTTTTATCCCTGTTTCTCATACCATTGCGGTTTTTACTAAGGAACGGCTAATAATCCTGTGCTATGGTGGGATCGCAATTAGCGTGGTATGTATCTAAAAATTATAAGTAATGACTTATGCTTGAATATCTTCTCGTGAAGCGAGTAAGTATTTGTAAGCTGATACTCTTGGCTTTGATGTGGATACAGTTCGATGAGGACAGCCAAAATCGGCTAACACCTGACTACTCCTCACCTTTGCAAGTAGAAAATCTTACGTGGTTAGGAGAGACATCTGTTGGAGAAGAGGTCGAGCATTTTTGTGATGTTTCTAATACCGCTAGGATAGGCGTTTGGGGAGAAATTCTAGAACTGAAGTTAGTAGATTTAATTGCTGATTTACCGACTTGTTTGCACGATGCTTCATGGTTTGCTCTACTGGCAATTACTATGATGTTGGTGGATAAGGAATTAGACGGGATATGTGTACACCCACAAGATGAGTATTTTGCCCGGACTATTACGCTTGAAAGTTTGGCAGATTTGAGTGATTCTTACTTAGCCAAAGGTCATCCTTATTTAGATTTTCCTTTATCATTAGAAGACGCTAAATCATTACTGCCAGTTAATAGAAAGCAAGAGCTAGAAATCAAATTAGAGAAATTCCTTATTGATACTTATGAAGACGATTTTGATGATGAAGCACCAGATATTTGTGAGTTTTCATCCATCTACTTGCAAGATATTTTAAAAGAGTTTTTTGTTGAATCTGACTGGCAAGGTGATATTAACCAAGAGGCGGTTGTACAGCTTCAAGAAAAGTATGCTTCACATTATTCAGAAGGTGCGTTCTCTCCTGAAACTAAGGAACACGAACGTTGGGGCAAAACGCTTGTTTTTCTCAAACAATTTATAGGTCTGGATTCTAATTTTATCGAAAGCCAAAGCGATTTGTTCCTTGATGAATCTCTAGCAGCTGATTTACCTGATTACTTCCGTATGAAGACCCGTTTAGAACGTTGGCAAGACCGAACAGTTGTTTTATCCCGGTTGGTTCATACTTTAGTTCATTTTTTACTGGTAGGACAAAATTATCATCCCAGTCATATACAAGATTTGATGGCTATTCCAGTTTCTTCACGGGCTATATCCAGCCTACAAGCTTGTTTAGGTGTAGCTGCTTACAGAAGTGCTTATTACATGGCTGCTTCAAATATTCCCGAATCAGAAATTGGGCGGAACTGGTTGCTAGAAAAAGCTTTCCCTAACCTGCTTGATTTTTATCAAACAGGCCGGTTGAGTGGAAAGCAATAATTAATATTCTGCTGTTGGTTAATAAAGACAAATTTATATTTATGAAAAAATACTTATTTATACAATACTTTTGCCAAAAGAAGAGTCTACAAAAATTAAAAAAGCCTTGCGATAAACCTGGAAGGAATTTTTAGGACTGATTGTTTTTGCCCAGCTTCGGAGAAATGGGAGTTTGTACATCAACTCACCCTCTTAAATTGGCGAAGGTATTGTTACCCTTGATAAATTGTTTAATTCCCCCCTTCTTCCCTATCTTGATAAAATTTCAGAAGATGAAAAATGTGATAGCTGGATTGCTGTATAGTTTGAGGTGTACCAGATTATCCTTTCAAGAGTTGCTCTATGATCACTCTGCCTGGTATTGCTATCCAAAACAAAATATACGAAAGTTCCAATTCTCTAGTGTACCGGGGCATTAGAGAGGATGGAGTAGAGATCGTCGTAAAAATGCTAAAGCTTGATTATCCCTCTCCCCAAGAACTAACCCGCTACAGACAGGAATATAAAATTATTCGCTCCCTGAATCTGGAAGGAGTTATCAAGGCATACAGCCAGCAGGACTATCAACGCACTCTGGTGATTCTCTTAGAAGATTTTGGGGGAGAGTCCCTAGAAAAATGGATGCAAAAGCGTCCAGATATTTTCTGCCCGATGCCTTTATCCACTTTTCTTGGTATTGCGATCGCCCTTTGCGACATTTTAGGCAGAATCCATGCAGCCAATGTCATTCATAAAGATATTAACCCTGGAAACATCGTCCTCAATCCTGATACTGGCGTTGTCAAAATTATTGATTTTGGGATTGCGACCCAATTTAACCGCACCAATCCGACGTTCAAAAGTCCCCATGTGTTAGAAGGCACGCTTGCCTATCTGTCGCCAGAGCAAACCGGGCGGATGAATCGTTGGCTCGACTATCGCACCGATTTCTACTCGCTGGGCGTAACCTTCTACGAACTGTTAACTGGACAGCTACCGTTCCCTACTCAAGACATCCTGGAGCTAGTTCATTGCCATATTGCCAAACCGCCGATTCCTGTGCATAAATTGAACGCCACGATTCCCAAACCCATTTCAGGCATAATTTTGAAGTTGATGGCGAAAAATGCGGAGGATCGCTATCAAAGTGCCTGGGGCATCAAAGCGGATCTAGAACGCTGCGCCGGGCAACTGGCAGAAATGGGTCAGATCAACGCCATGTCGTTGGGACTACAAGATGTTTCAGAACAGTTTTGCATTCCTCAGAAACTGTATGGACGAGAAGCCCAGACTAAAGCATTATTGGCGGCGTTTGACAGAGTGGCTAGAAAAGAGACATTTGGCGAAATTTGTCAACTAGAGTCAGGCAGAGAAAATGCTCAATTCAATGTCGAACTCATGCTCGTTGCTGGTTACGCTGGCGTTGGCAAAACAGCATTGGTGCAAGAACTTTATAAACCCATCACAGCAAAGCACGGCTATTTCATCTCAGGTAAATTTGACCAATTCAGGCGCAATATTCCCTACAGCGCCATTGTGGATGCCCTGCAAAAGTTGGTGCAGCAACTTCTGGGGGAACCGGATGAGCAAGTGCAACAGTGGCAAGAGCGCCTGCTCTCAGCTTTAGGAAGCAATGGGCAAATTATCATAGATGTCATTCCCGAAGTTGAATTAATTATTGGCAAGCAGTTACCCGTACCAGAAGTTGGAGCAACTGAAGCTCAAAATCGCTTTAATCGAATCTTTCAAAATTTTGTGCGGGTGTTTTGTTCAAAAGAACATCCCCTGGTCATCTTCTTAGACGATTTACAATGGTTCGACTCCGCAACGCTGAAGTTGATCGAGTTAATATTACTCGACGAGCAAACCCAATATCTATTTTTGATTGGAGCCTACCGAGACTCGGAAGTGCATCCAACGCATCCACTAGTATTAACGCTCTTAGAACTACGAAACCAAGGGGCACTACTTCAGGAGATTACCTTAGCACCCTTAACGCTCGAACCCTTGAGTCAACTGATTGCCGAGACACTAGGTCGCAATATTGACACCGTTCGTTCTTTAGCCCAATTAGTGTTACGTAAAACCGAAGGCAACCCTTTCTTTGTCGGTGAATTTTTGCGAATGCTGTATAGCGAAAATCTGTTAATTTTTAATGCAAAACAGTTAAGCTGGCAGTGGGATATTGCTCAAATTCAAGCCCAAAATATTACCGATAATGTAGTGGAGTTGCTGCTGATCCAGTTGAAGAAATTGCCAAATGAAACACGGCAAATTCTCCGCTTAGCCGCTTGTGTTGGAGCTGAATTTGATTTAGAGACGTTAGCGATCGCTTGTGAAAAATCGCCGAAAATAATTTCTCTAGATTTACTAGCTGCAATAAATGCTGGATTAATTCAACCTCTATCTGAATTAGACGAAAACTTGTTAGTTCAAGACTACAAGTTTTTGCACGATCGCGTTCAGCAAGCGGCTTATGCTTTGATTGATGAATCGCACAAACAGGTTGTTCATCTCCAAATCGGTGGCAATTTGCTCGAAAAAACTTCACCAGAGCAACGATCCGATCGGTTGTTTGAAATCATCGATCATCTCAATCAAGGACTTGAGCTAGTCACTGCTCGATCAGAACGAACTGAAATTGCCAGACTGAATTTAATGGCAGGACAGAAAGCAAAGGCAGCAACGGCTTATGAAGCAGCTTTTAAGTATTTCACTACAGGGCTTAAACTCCTCAATTGGGAGAGTTGGCTCAGTGAGTATGACCTTACCTTAACGCTGTACTCAGAAGCAGCAGAAGCGGCGTATCTCCAGGGTTGCTTTGATGAGATGGAACAGTTGGTAGAAGTGGTACTCGCTCGTGCCAAAACAGTGGTTGACAAAGTGCAAGTTTACGATAGCAGCATTCAAAGATATTTGTCACAGGGCAACCTGAAAGAAGCACTCAAAATTGGCTTGGAAGTGTTGAAGCTCCTGGGAGTGATTTTACCAGAAAATCCAAGTGAGTTAGATGTTCAAGGCGGATTGGAGTCAACGGCGGCACTACTCGCCCAACGAGAAATTGAAGACTTGAGTAATTTACCAGAGATGACTGCACCAGAACCGCTAGCAGCAATGTCAATCCTAGCGAATATAGGAGCTGCTGCATTCATAGTATCACCAGCACTATTCATGCTGATTACTTGCAAAACGGTAAATTTATCGATCAACTACGGGAATGCTATCTGGTCACCACTGTATTATGCTGGCTACGGATTTGTTCTATGTGGAGTTGTTCAAGACATTGAACTCGGCTATAAATTTGGTCAATTGGCTCTTAGTTTGGCAGAACGATTGAATACCAAAAAAGGCAAGGCTAAAGCATTACAGTTATTTAGTGACCATGTTATGCAATGGAAAGTACATCTTAAGGAGACGATACCACTGCTGGTTGAGGCTTATCAGGAAGGAGTGGAAACCGGAGACTTTGAAACCGCTGGTTATGCTGCATATGACGTGTGCTACAACTCGTTTTTCGTCGGTGAGTCACTCACCCAACTGGAACAGAAAACTGCAACATACAGCAAAGCGGTTGATCGAATCAGACGGGAAAGCCCCTCGACTTGGATTGCAATAGTGTGGCAGACCATTCTTAATTTGTTAGATAGGTCTCTTAATCCCAGTCGCTTAGTTGGTCGGGTGTGTAATGAAGAGCAGGCATTACCACACGCCCTTGCAGTTAAAGATGGAACTGCAATTCAAATGCTATATCTGCACAAAGTTATACTGTGTTATCTATTTGAAGAATATCATCAAGCTGTACAGACTGCTATTTTGGCAAGGCGACATTTTGAAGAAGCGACGGCAATAAAGGTTTTACCTGTATTCTGTTTCTATCATTCGCTGGCGCTTTTGAGCCTATTGCTCGATGCTTCAAACTCTGAAAAAGTAGCTTGGCTAAACTGTGTTAACACCAACCAAGAAAAGATGCAGAAATGGGCAGAACACGCCCCAATGAATTATCTACATAAATTTTATCTAGTCGAGGCAGAGAAAGCGCGAGTCTTAGGGCAATTTCTTGAGGCTGAGGAGTTTTATGAACGGGCGATCGCAGGTGCTGCTGAAAATGAGTATATCCAGGAAGAAGCATTAGCTTATGAATTAGCGGCTAAACATTATCGGGCGCGAGGTCGAGAAAAAATTGCTCAAACCTACATGAAAGAGGCGCACTATTGCTATGATCGCTGGGGCGCAACCGCTAAAGTTAAAGACTTAGAAACTCGCTATCCACAGTTCTTTTCTCAGTCGTCTAGAGCCGCTTCTGCATCAATTCCTATTACTGCTGAAACTATCACTAATCCCTTCCATACTACTTTCGATTTAGCAGCAGTGATGAAAGCTTCACAGGCGATTTCTCGTGAAATTGAACTGAAGCAATTGCTGCGATCGCTGATGCAAATTTTAATTGAGAATGCTGGCGCACAAACCGGATATCTGATTTTAGAAAACTCAGGAGAATGGTCGATTGAAGCGGTTTGTGAACTCAATACCGATGAGAATGCTTGTGCGACTCAGGTGTTACAGTCTATTCCAATTGCCGATCGATTGCCAGAATCAATCATTCAATATGTGATTCGGACTCTGAAGCCTGTCACCTTAAATGATGCGACTCGTGAAGATGCTTTTATTAATGAGCCATACATTCAACAGAACCAGCCTCAATCTATTTTCTGTTTGCCGCTGCTGAATCAAGCCAAGCTGGTCGGTGTATTATATTTAGAAAATCGGTTAGCAGCTGGAGTATTTACACCAGAGCGATCGCAGGTCTTGCAGCTATTATCGACTCAAGCAGCGATCGCTATCGAAAATGCCAACCTTTACTCAGAACTGCGGGCTAAGGAAAGCAAGATCGCCCAGTTCCTCGAAGCGATTCCGGTGGGAATTGGGATCGTGGATGCGACAGGTTGCCCTTACTATACCAACCAATGCGGCAGTCAACTTATAGGCAAAGAAACTGATACTTCCATCGCACCGGAGCAGATCTCAGAGGCTTATCAGCTTTATGTAGCGGGAACGGATCAAATCTATCCAGCGGAGAGATTGCCGATTGTGCGGGCATTAAAGGGCGAACGCATCAGGACTGAAGATATAGAAATTCGTCGAGATCATGTCTCAATTCTAATTGAGGCACGGGGAACACCAGTTTTCGATCAACAGGGCAATATCACTTATGCGATCGCTACCTTTCAAGATATTACAGAGCGCAAACAAGCCGAGAAACTCCTAGCCGATTACAACTGCACTTTAGAGCAACAGATTGCAGAACGAACTGCTGCTTTACGACAAAGTGAGGCCAATTACCGTAACCTGATTCAAACTGCGAATTCAATCATCCTTCGCACGGATAGGCAAGGACGAATTCGATACATGAATGACTATGGACTGAGCTTTTTTGGTTATGAGGAAGATCAGATTCTAGGGCGTACCCTACTGGAAACAATCGTTCCAGAAACCGAAACATCTGGACGCGATCTCAAGCAGTTTGTTCACAATCTGTTTCACAATCTTGAAGTTTCCTTGCCTCAAGCTTACTTGCAAACCGAGAATGAAAACCTTTGTCGAAACGGTAGACGGGTTTGGATTGCCTGGTCGAATCAAGCCATCTTCAATGAACAGGGAGAGGTCGTTGAAATCTTATCGGTGGGCAATGACACCACCCAGCGTAGACAAGCAGAAGAGGCATTACAACGCAGTGAAGCTAAGTTCCGCAATATTTTTGAAAACTCACAGGTTGGCATCTTCCGCACCCGCCTCTCGGATGGATTACTTCTCGATGCCAATCAACGCTATGCCAATCTGCTTGGCTTTGATTCATCAGAGGAGATGATTGGGCTTGAACACGCCACAGACTACTATGTAAATCCCAGCGATCGCCAACAATTCCTTGAGGTGCTGAAGCGGGATCGGGAAGTGCGAAGCTATGAAGCACAGGGGCGAAAACGAGATGGGACAGTGTTTTGGGGACTTTTCTCTGCTTATCTGAATGCAGACGATGACTACATTGAAGGGGTGATTGCGGATATTAGCGATCTCAAGCAAACAGAAGCCGCTCTACAAACGAGTGAAGAACGACTACGCTTAGCATTAACCGCTTCAAATCAAGGACTCTACGATTTCGATTTAAAGACTGAAGAAAGAATTGTTAACCCGGAATACGCTTTAATGCTGGGCTACGATCCAGCAACATTCCACGAAACCATTCCTGAATGGATTGCTCGTTTGCATCCTGATGACAGAGAATCAGTTGTCGCAACCTACCGTGCTTGTATTACTGGAGAAATCCCCAACTTTCAAGTAGAGTATCGCCTTCGTACCCAGGATGGTCAGTGGAAATGGATTCGTTCTGTCGGCAAAATTGTTACCTGGAATGAATCCGGTGAACCCATCCGAGCGTTGGGAGTTGTTACGGATATCAACGATCGCAAGCAAGCAGAAGCAGCATTGCAAGCCTCTGAAGCAGAACTGCGGGCGCTCTTTTCAGCCATTCCCGATCCATTATTTGTATTCTCTGCTGAAGGGCGATTCCTTGAAATAATGGTACTGGAACGAAATCTGCTATGGCAACCCTTTGAGGAGATGATTGGTAAAACTATGCATCAACTCGGAAGGGAAGAAGCTGATGAGTTTCTAGGTTATATTCAGCAGGTACTGAGAACCCAACAAATCCTCACGGTCGAGTATGGTGCGTTTCTAAATGGACGAGAAATGTGGTTTTCGGCTCGCATTGCCCCAATCAGCCACGATCGGGTGATTTGGCTGGTGCGAGATATTACGGCGCAGAAGCAAGCAGAAGAAGCCTCAATTTTAGAAGAACGTAACCGCATGGCACGCGAAATTCACGATACACTCGCTCAGGCGTTTACAGGGATTCTGGCTCAGGTAGGTGCTGCAAAACAGGTGCTAACGGATGATGTAGAAGCAGCTCAGGCACACCTGGATCTGATCAAAGAATTGGCACGAACTGGACTGACTGAAGCACGGCGATCGGTAATTGCGCTTCGTCCTCAGCTTTTGGAGGAGGGCAGTTTACAGAGCGCTCTCCATCGTCTCGTCGCTCAAATCAGGGCTGCTGCAACTGACACCACCTTATATTATGAGATTGAGGGTGCAGTGTATTCTCTACCCACTGAAGTCGAGAATAACTTACTACGGATTGGGCAGGAAGCATTAACTAATGCGATTAGATACGCCAATGCTGACGAAATTCGAGTGGAGCTAGTCTACGATCGCGACCAGTTTTGCTTGCGCGTGAGAGACAATGGACAGGGCTTTGGAGTTGGAAGTATTTCAGCCTCTGAGGGTTTTGGCTTACTTGGCATGAGCGAACGGGCAGAGCGCATCGGCGCACAACTAACGATTAGGAGTCAACCTGGACAAGGAACAGAAATTATTGTCACCGTCAACCCTTGAGTGAGCATTACAATGAGCCAAGCTACGACCATTCGGGTTCTGATTGCGGACGATCACGCCATTTTTCGGCAAGGATTAGCCACGATTATTAACCGTGACCCAGAGATGCAGGTGATTGCACAAGCCGAAAATGGGGAACAAGCGATCGCCGCCTTTCGGGAACACCAACCAGATGTAACGCTAATGGATCTGCGAATGCCTGAAGTGGAAGGAGTTGCCGCCATTGGTGCAATTTGTGCTACTGCTAAATCTGCTCGGATTATTGTACTGACCACGTATGATAGTGACGAAGATATTTATCGGGGATTGCAGGCAGGCGCAAAAGGATACCTGTTGAAAGAAACTGAACCGGACGAGCTTCTGAATGCGATTCGTACCGTTCATCGGGGCCAGAAGTATATTCCGCCCGATGTGGGAGCAAAGTTGGTACAGCGCCTCAGCAATCCAGAACTGAGTGAAAGAGAACTAGCAGTACTCCGCTCACTGGCGCAGGGAATGAGTAATGCCGAGATTGCGGCGGCTTTGAGTATCGGTGAAGGCACTGTTAAATCCCATGTCAATCGGATTTTGAATAAGTTGGATGTAAGCGATCGCACCCAAGCTGTGATTGTTGCCGTTAAACGCGGTATTGTCAGTTTATAGGGTGTACTTGCAATTGATTCCCAACAGCCTTAGAATTTCACTGATCTGATGAACCGCGAAGCGCAACGAGTCGCCAGTCCAGGGACTAAATTTGTTGCAGTTACTGCTCCTTCGGACCCAAATACATTGGCACTCGCACCACCCTTGCCATCGCTAGCCATGCTGTGGTCGATGGATAACTAGCCAATCTTCGCTCAAGCTGTCCGTAACCGTTCAATGTCTCGAATGGGCGGCGCACCGAACAGGCGCGAATATTCCCGGCTAAACTGTGACGGACTTTCATACCCCACCTGGTAGGCAGTAGAGGTCGCATCGAAATCCTCAGCGAGCATCAGACGACGCGCTTCTAACAGTCTTAACTGCTTCTGATACTGAAGCGGACTCATCGAAGTGACTTGCTTGAAATGCTGATGGAACGACGAAGTAGACATCCCGATCTGACTCGCTAAATCCTCGATCCGCATCGGCTTGGTAAAATCAGATTTGATTTGTTGAATCGCTAAAGCAATTCGCTGCATATTACTGCCGGATGTGGCAATTTGACGCACGGCTTCCCCTTGTTCACCCAACAGCAGATGGTAATAGAGTTCACGAATCATCAACGGTGCCAGCATGGAGATGTGTTGCGGAGTGTCTAAGAGCTTGACGAGGCGAAGGGCACACTCCATCAACGCTGGATCGACGTTGCTAACCGATATACCTCGAATAGAGTTTTCTGGCTTTGCCGAACTGGTACCCATTTGGGCAACCATCTCACACAATTGCATCAAGTCTAAGTTCAGCTTCAGCCCCAAATACGGCTTGTCAGATGTCGCCTCAGTCACAAAGCCACTCAGCGGTAAATCAACGGAGACGACAAGATACTGCATTGCCCCATACTGATACATCTCCTCACCCAGAAATGCTTTTTTCTGACCTTGAACGACGATCGCCAGGATGGGTTCATACACGCTATGAGGTGCGGTAGATACTGTATCTGAGCGCGCAAAGTCTAATTGCTCGATCGCCGTGGGTTGGATAATGTTGCCGCTGGATTTGGTATGCCGCACGATCCGTGTGGCGATTTCTTGGCGGTAATCCGCGATTATGTCAGGGCGAGAGATTGCGACTGTCATAGCAGAGACTCGACTAACTCAATACCTTACAGTTGACATTATACAATCTCTGCAAACGATCGCTCTGGAGAATTAGGCAATCATCGGATAGGTTTGGGCATTTCAAGAACAGCTTTTCCAACCTATGCTGAACTTACACGAATAGACAAGATGAGGATCAGGCAATGATGCAAGAAGGCAAAAATCGCCTGAGTGACCGGAATGATTAATGAGCAGGAGAACCTTATGTATGTAGTTTTTGGAGCGACGGGACAGACAGGTTCAGCAGTGGCTAACGCTTTGCTTGAGAGAAATTTTCCAGTGCGCGTTGTCTTGCGCTCTGATAAAGCTGCCAGTACATGGCGAGAGAAAGGTGCAGACGTAGCGGTTGCCGAAGTCACTGATGTCGAAGCGATGACCGCCGCGATGCGTGAAGCGGATGCCGTCTATGTGATGAACCCACCTGCTTACAACGTCAGCGATATGTTTGCGCTGGCAGAACAGATCGGCGAGTGTTATGTTGAAGCCCTTACAAACGCTGATGCACGGAAGGTCGTGTTACTGTCTTCGGTTGGTTCACAGCACGCTTCCGGTACGGGCAACATTTTGACGACCCATATTTTAGAACGCATGTTGGGCAACTTGGCAGTTCCCGTCACAGTTCTGCGAGCGGCATCGTTTATGGAGAATTGGGGGAGTGCCGCCGCGATCGCTGCCGAACAAGGGGTACTGCCCAGTTTTTTTGCTCCACTCGATCGTCGGCTGCCTATGGTTTCGACCGAAGACATCGGGCGCACTGCGGCTGAAGCCATGATTGAAGACTGGAAAGGTCAGCGCATCATCGAACTGCATGGTCCGATCGACTACTCACCAAACGATGTCGCTGCTGCTTTTGCCGCTGTGCTTAACCGTAATGTACAGGCAATTGCTGTTCCCGAAAGCGACTGGCAAGCAACAATTTCCAGCTTTGGCTTTTCACCTGAAGCCGTCAACAGCTACAGCGAGATGATGCGCGGTTTCAACTCTGGTCATATCGTCTTTGAAAGTAGCCCAGAGATAGAAACGCGCACCGGACAAACTGCAATAGAAGCTGCTGTTGATAGATTGACTGGAAGCAAATCCAAGTAAAAATTAGCTTGAGGAGATTGAAATAGTGCGTTATTTAAGTCAAATTTTCACGGGAGCAGGACTGATTGGGCTGTTGGCTATTCCGGTGATGATGCAAGCTCGCGCGAAGGCAGAGATTCAATCGAATGTGACTGCATTTGAGTCAAGTGATTACTCGACAGCGTTGAATCAGCAGTCCTCTCTGGTTCAGCCTTCAGCGATCGCAGACTTATCCCAAGCAACTGCGTCTAATCCAGCAGATGCACAAGCAACTCAGATGATCGAGCAACGCAACAAAGCAACTGTCCAGCAGTCTTTCGACCAATGGCGCAACGGAACTGGCAGTGCATTTGATCTGCTTGCTCCGGATGTAACCTGGACAATTACTGGGACGGGTGCAACTGCGGGCACATATCGCAGCCGACAAGCATTACTCGATCAAGTCGTTAGCCCGACCAGTGCCCGACTATCAACTCCAATCGTCCCGACTGTACGCGGCATCTGGGCGGATGGCGATATGGTGATCGTGCTGTGGGACGGGGAGGCGACCGCCAGAGATGGCAGAGCGTATCGGAACACCTATACGTGGTATTTCCGCATGAAAGATGACCAGGTAATCGAAGCGATCGCCTTTCTAGACATGAGCAAGTTTACAGAATTGTGGACAAGGGTTTCACCTTCATGATTCAGGAAATGGAAATCAATATTTAGTTCACAGCACTCAACTCGAACAGAAAGGAAAACAACGATGTTAAACATTGAGAACAAAGTCATTGCGATCACTGGAGCCAGTAGCGGGATTGGCGAAGCCACAGCTAAGTTACTCGCTCGAAACGGTGCAAAGGTGCTTTTGGGCGCACGGCGCACCGAAAAGCTCGAAAAAATTGTTGAGGAGATCCACACCTCAGGTGGTACAGCAGAATTCAAAGCCGTAGATGTCACCGATCGAGAAGATGTGAAAGCGTTCATTGGGTTTGCGAAAGACAAGTTCGATCGCGTCGATGTCATCTTTAACAATGCAGGCGTGATGCTTCTATCCCCGATGAATGCTTTGAAGGTCGAGGAATGGGACAACATGATTAACGTGAATATCAACGGGGTGTTAAATGGCATTGCAGCAGCTTTGCCGATTATGGAAGCGCAAGGTAACGGACAAATCATCAATACTGCGTCGATTGGTGCCCATGTGGTAGTACCCACTAGCGCAGTTTACAGCGCTACCAAGTACGCAGTTTGGGCAATCTCCGAAGGACTCCGGCAGGAGTCGAAAATGATTCGCGTCACCGTCATCTCTCCCGGTGTGGTTGAAACCGAACTCGGCTCTGATATCACGGACGAGCCAACAAAAGGCTTCTTGAAAGACCTTCGCAAAGATGCACTCAACCCAGATATGATCGCCAGCGCTGTCCTGTATGCCGTATCCCAGCCGGATGATGTCGATGTCAACGAAGTGATTGTTCGCCCGATCCGCCATATGATGTAGGCAACGGCTCTCGTTCACGTCAGACAGATAGGATTGACCGTGCAATTAAGTTTTGAGTCTAACTTGAGTTAGAGCCTACCTTCTATCTTAAGAAGGAGCGGCTGCTCCATCAAATTACAGCCTAAAAATGTTAACTCACTGTAGACGACAACTAAAACCCAATTGCTTATATTGAATTCATGTGGATTGAGCAAGTGAATCGCAAGGTTCCATGCTTGATACAGATGTAGAAAGATGATCGACGACCATAGTTCCAGTTCTTTAGTTGTGCCAGCTTCAATCCAAGATCACAGTCAAGGTGTGCTAAGTGCCGCCGTGGTATTAGTGATGTATGGGGATTATCAATGTCCTAGAAGTGCAGCCGTTTACAAACTGATTAAAATCATTCGGCAAGAGCTTACGGTTTCTTTTGGAGAGGATTATTTATGTTTTATCTTCCGCCATTTTCCACAGATCCAGATTCATCCCCAGGCACAACGGGCAGCCCAAGCAGCCGTTGCCGCCGCCGCCCAAGGAAAGTTTTGGTTAATGAGCGATACTTTATTTGACCATCAACAAAGGTTGGAGAACGGTTATCTTGTCGAGTACGCCAATGATTTAGGGCTTGACATTCCTCAATTTCTCAAAGAGTTGTCTAAACAAGTGTATGTCGATCGCATCAATGAAGATATCGAAGGCGGAATACAGAGTGGAGTGACGACTACCCCAGCCCTGTTTATCAATGGAATTCGGTACACCGAGCGCTGGAACACGACGGAGTTGATGGCTGCCATGATTGCTGCAAGTTATTAAGTTCCCCGATCTTTGCTCTCAATTCATATCTGACTTGCCTGTAAGTGCTGTAAGCCATCTAATTTTGATGGCTAGATTTTGCCTGTTTCACTGAACAAATTTGCCGCTTTTTGAACCATGCCAACAACTGAATTCCTGCGTATTGATTTAGTGAATTACAAATCGGTATTTCATTGAGGATAGTTCTATGACGCATTCACTAGTACAAGGCAAGAATAATTCTGGGCATGAAGGTACACCTCAGACTGGTTCTCTTCGCGACTCCTCAGTTAATCATGCCCTGATTGCGATCGCGCAAGAAGTCACTGAGTTGCTGAGACAAGTTTACTCAATACAAACTGACGAAATTGAAACAGGAGAAACAGAATGATACTGCAAGATAAAGTGGCGTTAGTCACTGGCGGAACTTCAGGAATTGGTCGTGTAACCGCGTTAGCGTACTCCTACGGGGAAGCAAGCTACGCGTAGCGTTCCGTAAAGCCTGCGGCATAGCTACGCTTAGGGCGCAGCCTCTCGTAGAGAAGGAAAGCTTAACGTTCGCGTAGCGTCTCGCAGAGAAGTTATCGCATTTGGTGCTGCTGGAGCAAAGGTAGTATTCTCAGGCAGACGCGATGCAGAAGGTGAAAAAACTGCCAAACTGATTCGTGAAACAGGCGCTGAATGCTTATACGTCTATTGAAACAAGTTCACTAACATCACAAAAATCTGACAAATCATTTTAAGAATCTGAAAGCAGTCAAGCATTGGAACTCAAGACACTTTAGATAGATAGAACCAGGAGTATTTAATCATGGTCAAAGAGCAAACTGTAGACGGACAAGCTTCTTTACAAGCAACTACCAATTTGACACCAGCCCAGGAGTCTTTGCAAGAACTTTGGGATGAGCATCTGCGGCACGAGTTTGACGCTCACAACACTGAAGATGCTCTCGCCACGATGGTTGAGGATGCTTACGTTAACGGCATTCCGGTAATGATTGGGGGAGTAGGGAAACCAGCACTGCGCGAGTTTTATTCCAAATACTTCATTCCACAGATACCGCCGGACATGGAGCTGACTCCGGTCTCGCGCACAATCGGGACCAATCAACTCGTCGATGAAATGGTGGCTAAGTTCACTCATACCATTCAGATGGACTGGATGCTACCCGGCATTGCTCCGACTCTTAAACGGGTTGAAGTGGCATTGGTAGCAATTGTTCAGTTTCGTGACGACAAGCTAGCCCACGAACATCTCTACTGGGATCAGGCGAGTGTATTGGTTCAACTCGGCATGCTCGATCCGGGTACACTGCCCGTGGTAGGGGTTGACAGTGCGCGCAAGGTACTTGATCCGAGCTTGCCCTCAAACGCACTGATCGATCGCGACTAAGTGTAGGAGCCAGAAAATATCAATGTCTAAACCCGCCATTTTGTAATCAGGATCGTACTCATCCTGGTTGTAGGAGGTGCTTCTTATTGCTGGCCGCTACACGTATTGCTCATTGAGTTTTTGACAAAGTGACACAGCCATTCACAACAAGAGGTAACTATCATGATGCTGAAAGACAAGGTTGCTTTGGTGACTGGCGGAACATCGGGCATCGGTCGAGCAACCGCGATCGCTTATGCCAAACAACAGGCAAAGGTGGTGGTAGTGGGTCGTCGAATAGATGAAGGTGAAGAAACGGTTCGATTGATTCAGGAAGCTGGCGGAGAGGCGTTTTTTGTGCAATCAGATGTCACGAAAGAAGCCGATGTTAAAGCAATGGTTGATAAAGCGGTTGGCGTTTTTGGTCGGTTAGATATTGCCTTTAATAATGCAGGAATGGTCGGCGAAAATCCCTCATTGATTGAGCAAACAGAAGCGGAATACGATCGCATTATGAACGTCAATGTCAAAGGCGTTTGGTTGTCGATGAAATATGAAATTGCTCAGATGTTGAAACAGGGAAGTGGTGCAATCGTCAATACATCATCTGGGGCTGGAGTCGTTGCACTTCCTGGCGTACCCCTCTACACCGCGAGTAAACATGCAGTAGTAGGTTTAACAAAAGCCGCCGCGCTCCAATATGCCAAAGCGGGTATTCGCATTAATGCCGTTGCACCAGGGTCAATCGAAACAGATATGTTTGAAGCAGCTACAGGTGGGCAGGATGAGGTCAAAGCTTATATAACAGGACTTCACCCGATCGGACGAATTGGAACACCGCTTGAAGTTGCAAATGCAGTTCTGTTTTTATCATCTGACATAGCATCGTTCATAACAGGTGAAATGTTGATGGTAGATGGTGGGTTTGTAGCGCAGTAGTCGAACGACAGTGCGAGATGACAACACTTGCAGGCAAAGTTGCACTGGTAACGGGCGGTTCTCGCGGTTTAGGAGCGGCGATCGTAGGGTATGCGAAAGGTGTCCAAGATTCCAAATCTGAGTGTCGAAGTTCAGTCGGAAGAAAATCAAAAAAGAGAATTGTACGATGAAAATACGCTACGGGTTTCGACAGGTCGGCGATGTCGAAGTGTTCTACCGCGAGGCGGGGTCAAGCAATGCGCCAGTGATACTGCTGTTGCACGGCTTTCCGACCGCTAGCCACATGTTCCGCAACCTGATCCCTCTGCTTGCCGATCGCTTTCGGCTCGTCGCGCCGGATCTGCCTGGTTTCGGACAGACTAAGGCACCGCCACGCGGGATGTTCGACTATACGTTCGACCACCTTGCCGACGTAATCGAGGGCTTCGTCGATGCTTTGTCGCTCGATCAATACGTACTCTACATCTTCGACTACGGTGCGCCAATAGGTCTGCGTCTGGCAATGCGCCATCCTGAACGGATATCTGCGATTATCTCGCAGAACGGCAACGCCTACCTTGAGGGTTTCAGTGATGAATGGGGATCGTGGGAGACCTATTGGCGCGAACCGAGCGCAGCGAATCGGGAAGCCTGCCGCTCCTCGCTCACGCCAGACACAATCCGGAATTGGCAGTACGGTATCGGAGCCGATCCAAACCTTTTGTCGCCCGACGGCTACGAACTCGACATCGCCTACATGGGGCGAGCGGGCGCGGAGGAGATCCAGCTCGATCTGATCCTCGATTACCGCAGCAACGTCGCGCTCTATCCAGCCTTCCAGTCCTACTTTCGTGAGTACCGTCCGCCGCTTCTCGCCGTCTGGGGTCGTCATGATCCGGCGTTTCTGCCCGCTGGTGCTGCCGCTTATCAGCGAGATCTCCCGGATGCAAAGATTCATCTGCTCGATGCCGGACATTTCGCGTTGGAGACCCATGCGGAGGAGGTAGCAACGTTGATCCGCGCGTTCCTCGACAGCACGATCGGTTCCACGCTGCGTCTTGAAAGGGAGAACTTACCTAAGCTGAGTGGTATCAAAATTCCGTCACTGTTTATTCTAAATCAAGGAGAGTTGGCACAGATGGAATCTATGAAAGCAGCCGTATTAACTGCGTTTGGTGATGCTGAAAAGTTTGAGATTCAAACTGTTCCCATACCAACACTGAAGGCGAATCAGGTGTTAGTCAGAGTTTGTGCAACCTCGATTAACCCTGTCGATTACCAAACTCGTCGTGGTGATTACAAGGAACTGGTTCAACTACCTGCCATCCTTGGAGTCGATGTTTCAGGGGTGATTGAGGCAATTGGCGAAGCTGTGACTGATTTCAAGGTGGGAGACAACGTATATTACTCGCCGCAAATTTTTGGAGAATTTGGTAGCTACGCTCAGTATCATGTGGCTGATGCAGCGATTGTTGCATTGAAGCCTGCAAATCTATCGCACATTGAAGCAGCTTCTTTTCCGCTTGCAGGCGGAACTGCTTGGGATTGTCTAGTGACTAGGGGCAATCTACAAGTTGGTGAAACAGTTCTCATCCATGCGGGTGCGGGTGGAGTGGGTTCGATCGCAGTTCAACTCGCCAAAGCGATAGGGGCATACGTTTTTGCGACGTGTAGTTCTAGAAACCGAGATTTCGTGACAGAACTGGGCGCAGATCGAGTGATTGATTACAAAAATGAAGATTACGTAGAAGTCATTCGTCAAGAAACAAATGGACTGGGTGTGGATTTAGTTCTAGATACGATCGGTGGAGAAACAATTCAGCGTAGTCTAGAAATCATTCGTCCCTTTGGTAGGCTTACAAGCATTGTAGACATTGCAATACCGCAATCGCTTCTTGAAGCATGGGGTAAAAATCTGACGATTCATTTTGTTTTTTCACCCCAGTACCGAGTAAAATTAGAGGCTTTGACAAAACTCATCGAGCGTCATCAGCTTCGTCCAGTGATTGATTCAGTATTTTCTTGGGATCAGGTCGTTCTGGCACATCAGCGTCTAGAGCAGGGAGGAACACGGGGCAAAATTGTGCTGAAGTTTACAGAAGATTAGACCAGCTTTACAGCGTTAATAATTGCTAAACGGATCGGAGTTTGATTGTGTGCTGAAGGTCAATATTGATTGGAATAGGAGAAACATTGGGAATTGGTAGAGCAACAGCGTTAGCGTACCCCTACGGGGAAGCAAGCTACGCGCAGCGTTCCGTTGGCGCAGCCTCTCGTAGAGAAGGAAAGCTTAACGTTCGCGTAGCGTCTCGCAGAGAAGTTATCGCTTAAAGCATCCAATTGAACAGAGGAGAGATTCAAATGTCAGCCAAAAATAAAGCAATCTTAGAGGTGGCAAACGCGGCGATCGCCCAAGGCAACAATGAAGGATTCTTGTCGTTCATACGCAATGGATGCTTGCCCCATCTTGAAGTCTGCTTAACGCAGCATTGTTAAGACGGTACTCGATCTCTGCATAACAATTGTGATGCAACAGACAAAAACACATCATCAATTTACAACGGAGAAACCTCTCATGCCTTACATTACCGTTGGTCAAGAAAACTCTGCAACCATCGATCTCTACTACGAAGATCTTGGGACAGGACAACCGATTGTTCTGATTCATGGATTTCCATTGAACGGACATTCCTGGGAGAAGCAGGTTTTAGTTTTACTGAATGCAGGATATCGAGTAATTACCTACGATCGCCGAGGATTTGGCAACTCCAGTCAGCCCTCATCTGGCTATGACTACGATACCTTCGCCGCCGATTTGAATACACTCATGACCAAGCTTGACTTGCAAAATACCGTGCTGGTCGGTTTCTCAATGGGAACGGGTGAAGTCACACGTTATCTTGGCAAATACGGCTCAGAGCGGGTGCAGAAAGCCGTGCTGATAGCTCCCGTTCCACCGTTTCTGTTAAAGACAGACGACAATCCAGAGGGTGTTGATCAAAGCGTTTTCGATGGCATTATGAAAGCGATTGTTGACGATCGTCCAGCTTATTTCTCTGCCTTTTTCAAAGAGTTTTTCAATGTTGATGTATTGCTTGGCGATTCTCGTTCCGAGAGGCTTCGCCAACGCATCAGCAATGAAGCAATTCAAGCCAGTTGGAATGTAGCAGTAGGAGCTTCTGCTAAAGGGACTTTGGACTGTGTACCCTCTTGGCTCACCGATTTCCGCGACGATTTGCCCCGCATTGATGTACCAACTCTGATTATTCATGGAGATAGCGATCGCATTTTGCCACTGGAGTCCACCGCAGCAAGACTTCCAAAGCTGATTAAAAACAGTCAACTTGTTGTCATCCCTGGCGGGCCGCACGCCATCAACTGGACTCACGCCGATCAGATCAATCCCTTGTTACTGGACTTTCTTCAGCAGGAATAATCAGTGACCTGCTGAATTTCTGGCTTGTGAAAAAACTGTGTGATTCACCCCTTTGATTCAGACTCATACCAATTCAAAATTCAAAATTAAGAAACCTATCTTTTGTAAAGGTTTCTGGATTTGGGTCTGTATCAAAATCTTAGTGAAATGGTATCACACGCTAGTGGCGTGGCAAGCCTTAAATGTTGCATTAAAACTCTCTTGTGGGATGGGCTTCTAGTAGTCTCGCAAGAAAACTTTGCAAGGTTAATAGCAGCAAAAAAAATCTCTTTCTCCCCCTGCTTGCCCTAGCCTAGAAATTTTGGGTTGGTGAACTACTAGCCCGTCATCTGCTGGCAAGATGCCCACACGACAATAACTTATTTTTGCACTATTTTATCCTTGCCACGCCACTAGGGCGTGTCTAAAAAGTAAACTTGAATGGAGACTTATAGCGATGTCTAAAAATCCAAAAATCGGCTTAGAAGGACTGCTTCGTCCAGAAGATAGCATCCTGGTACTGATTGACCACCAGCCTTATCAGTTCACCAACTTGAACAGCCATGAACCCACGATGATCATTAACAATGTGATTGGTCTTGCTAAATCGGCAAAAGTGTTTAACGTACCCACAATCCTGACCACAGTCATTGAAGAGAGAGGGGGTTACATCATCAAGGGACTACAGGATGTTTTTCCCGATCAAAAACCGATCAACCGCACTTTCATCAATACTTGGGAAGATCCAAACGTTACAGATGTAGTGAAGAAAAGCGGCCGCAAGCAACTTATACTTGCTGCGCTTTGGACCGAGATATGTCTCGCAATGCCAGCAATCCAGGCGCTGGGTGAAGGTTATGAAGTATTCATCGTTACCGATGCTTCGGGCGGTGTTAGTGCGGAAGCTCATGACATGGCGGTTCGCCGAATGGTTCAGGCTGGTGCAGTTCCAATCAACTGGATGGCTGTACTTGCTGAATGGCAACGTGACTGGGCACGCACAGAAACATCTGCGGGTGTATCAGAGATTCTTCTTGAGCATGGCGGTGCTAGTGCAGTGGCCCTTGCATGGGAACTTCAGCTCCTGGCAACAACCCCTCCAGCGACCTCAGGTGGACATTAATACTTGAGGTTTCCTCTACGGAAGCAACAAGTAAAATAGGAGACAGCATTTTGAAAAAGATAAAATACTGTCTCCGTCTCAAGCGTTAGTGATTCATCTGTTGCGCCACTATTCTGAGGTCGTACAAATTATCATGCCTGAGAATAGAAGCTTAACTTACAGCCAATTGCAGCAAGCGATCGATTACATTCATGCTCATCTGAATCGTGATTTATCCTTAGCCGAACTGGTAAGTGTAGTTTACATCAGCCCGACTTACTGTGCAAGTTTGTTTAAGCGAACGATGGGGATTTCGCCCTATCAGTACGTAATTCAACGGCGCGTGGAACAGGCAAATTTCTTCTCCAAAATTTACAGATTTTGAACTTGCTCCGATTGTGTAATTGCAAGCCTAAACTTATGCTGATCCAAAAACTAAACGACTGTGAAGAAATTATCGCTGGAGATGGAACTGTTCTGCGCGAACTGCTTCATCCTGACAAACAAGACATCAACTTGCGTTACAGTTTGGCGTATGCGATCTTGCCTGTTGGCGAAACTTCGATTCCCCATTCTCTAAAGACTTCTGAGGTTTATTACATCATTAGCGGTGTTGGCGAAATGTCGATCGATAGCGAAGTTCGTCGCATTGAACCAGGCGATGCGGTTTATATTCCTCCAAATGCCATCCAGTTACTTTACAACTACGGCGACGAACCCCTTGTTTTCGTTTGTCTAGTTGATCCAGCTTGGCGCAAAGAAGACGAAACGATTTATGCACCAGTCTGATTCATGCAAATCTCACTGCTAGGGATTTGGCGAGAAGCGTTTATCAACGACGCTGACCTCGAACTAGCTCGATCCAGTTACGCACAATTATCGCCCCAACCGTATCAACCGTGGCTTGACAAGTTAGACCTGAAGCAGTTTTACTCGCTGCCCATCCCCAAAAGCTACCTCTACTGTACCGAAGACAACGTCCTCCCTCAAGGCGATTGGGGTTGGCATCCCAGAATGTCTAGCCGCTTGGGACTATTTCGGCTTGTACAAATGCCCGGTAGTCACGAGGTCATGTTTTCTAACCCGGTTAGTTTAGCAGAAAAGATGATTGTGGCAGGATGTGACTAGCAGCAGAATTTGCGATCGCCAACCCACTAATGTCGCCGTCATTCAACAAACAATGACCTGAAAAGGAGAAATCATGACAACTACATACCATCACAGTGCTGCTTTTGATTATATTGTGATTGGCGCCGGTTCAGCAGGCTGCGTTGTTGCCAACCGTCTTACAGAAGACCCTAATACTAAAGTATTGCTGCTCGAAGCGGGTGATCCTGATACCAAGCCAGAACTTCAAGTTCCCTCATTGTGGCCTACTACACTCTTAGGCTCGGAAGTGGACTGGGCATACTTAACTGAAGGGGAACCTTACTTAAATAACCGCAAAATTTTATCTTCACGCGGTAAAGTCTTGGGCGGCAGCAGTTCGATTAATGGCATGATTTATATACGAGGCAATGAACGTGACTACAATAGCTGGCAAGCGTTAGGTAATATTGGTTGGAGTTATCAGGATGTCTTGCCTTACTTCAAGAAATCGGAAAACCAGCAGCGGGGAGCATCGTTATTTCACGGGGTTGATGGACCACTTAGTATCACAGATCCACTTTCTCCTGCAAAAGTGTCGCAACGCTTTGTGGAAGCCGCGATCGCACAGGGCTATGAGCAAAATCCCGACTTTAATGGCGTACAGCAGGAAGGTGCAGGACTTTACCAAGTGACCGTGAAAGATGGCAAGCGCCAAAGTACAGCAGTGGCATTTCTGCGTCCGATTAAAGATCGCCCCAACTTGACCATTCAAACAGGAGCATTGGTGACTCGTTTACTCTTTGAGGGAAAGCGTGCAGTAGGGGTAGTGTATGTTCAAAATGGAACGGAGTATCAAATCAGGGTCAACTCCGAAGTGATTTTGAGTGCTGGCGCCTTCGATTCTCCTAAACTGCTCATGCTTTCTGGAATTGGATCTGCTGAACATCTGCGGGCAGTAGGCATTCCTGTAGTTTTTGATTTGCCGGGTGTCGGCCAGAATCTTCAAGATCACCCACTTGCTGTTATTGCCTACCAGTCTACTCAGGACGTACCCCTTGCGCCAAGTAGTAATGGGGGAGAGGCTGGGTTATTTCTGCATACCAACAATAATTTAGATGCGGCACCTAATTTGCAATTTACAATTGTTCCGATTTTATATGTCGATCCTGCCTATGCACGTGAAGGTCCGGGATTCACCCTTACCTTTTACATCACCCGTCCCGAAAGTCGTGGTAGTGTAAGACTACGTTCCTCCTCCCCCTTCGACCCACCGTTGATTCGCGTCAACTATCTTCAGAAAGAATCTGACATGCAACTGATGGTTGAAGGACTTAAAATTTTGCGTCAAATTGTGTACTCCGATGCGTTTAATGAGTTTCGGGGTGAGGAAATTGCTCCAGGGAGTTCCGTGCATAGCGACAAAGCAATCGAAGATTATATTCGGCAAACGTGCGGTACGGGATGGCATCCTGTTGGGACGTGCAAAATGGGTATTGATCAAATGGCGGTTGTCGATCCTCAACTCAAGGTACGGGGGATTGAAGGGTTACGAGTTGTTGATGCATCGATTATGCCAACTATGATCACAGGAAACACAAATGCATCGGCAATTATGATTGGAGAAAAGGCTGCCGATTTGATAAAAGTTGGAACAAAATTGCCTCAATGATGGTGAAAGCCTCAGAGGATGTTTGGAAAGTATTAAACAATTCAGTTAAGCCAGTCTTTTAAGCATTAACCGAATCATTGCTACTTGTAC
>NZ_JACKZU010000369.1:0-8039 GCF_014222165.1 Nostoc sp. 2RC | reverse complement strand
TCTGGTAAGGGTTGTAGAGTTAATTTTTACAAAACTTTACAACGTGTCCCATTTTGCACGTATCCCGGCTGTACCCCAACAATTTCTGAATTGGTGCTAGTCATAGAAAAGAGATCGCTTGTCGAATTTCGTACTTCCATTGCGGTGTGACTCCGGAGCAGGCAGGGTTAGCGCAATGGCAAGCAGCGGTACAAGTGTTCATGTTACTTATGTTAACTAAACCACTTGACAGAAAGTAAGTTAAGACTAACCGTGAGTAATAATTTCAACATTTTCTTTTTTACTTTCTTGTCTTGCCATTTGATCAAAATCATCTCCATCTAAACTCTTGTCCCGTTTTTTAAACTCAGAGAGCAGTTGAAAGAACTTCTCAAACCCTGCTTTCTCGTCGTGACAGTAAAGCATAATTATCTTAGCCCAGGAATTTGAGGTATGCAGTTTATATTTTCTTTCTACGAAATTATGAAACTCCTCATAAAATTCAGCTTCTGATTCAGTTAATTCAATACTCAATTCTCTTCTGGCAGTTTTATAACCAACTAAAAACATAAATAAGTCACTTATAGAAGCCGTACCGATATACATCCCAGGTCTCGCTTTAATTTTATCTAAAATCTCAAACAATCCGCCGCTCATACTTTATCTCCTATTTGTTTATGAAAAAGCCTGAATTTCTTAAAAATCAAACTCTTTAATTTCAAATTTCTCGCTTGGGCAGTGGAAATCTTTTATCCAATCCTCTCTAAACATTCCCTCAGATGAGAGATTATCAAAGACTTTGCCTCTAACGAACACACCGTAATGCTTACCATTAATTGTAATCGAATCATCTATTCCCTGGCGCAGTAGTCTGTCACTGAGAATATAATCTTCATCCCGGTATCTAGTTTTCAGTCTGATAATTTTCCCCTTAATGCCATTTTCAACCAACCATTGCATTACAGCATTAGCGCACTCGTAACATTCAAGAATGTCAAAACTTGCAACTATATTACCGACTTCTTGATAAATTTCCTCATCAGATAACTGATACACCCATGCACCCCAATATCAAATAAATACATCTATTAATCATGCATCATTTATTAACTATAAAAGCGAAAATTAATACAATTAAATAATCCGAAAATCTACACATTATTCATCACAAAAATCAACAGAAATACTAATATCTACGTCAAACATACATCCCTTTATTTGCATCCTGTTTGGAGATAAGTTTACAAAGATAAGAAAGGGAATTATGGTGTAGTCTTATTCTCCCACTTTATTGAGATAAAGTTGTTCAAAGAGCGTTTAACTTACCGGATGATACAGTCCTGTATTCTGATTAAACTCCCACCCTATACCTGATGCATCCTTGCGCTTGCACCATGCCACAAAAAGCGGTGGTTGTAGGTTATTTCGCTCGGAGCGTACAGTTTCTACACTTACACCAAGTCTTGAAGCTAAACCTTCTTCCGTTAGTGGTTGGATTCGAGGAGTTTGCCCTTGATAATATGAATTGTTGTAGTATGATTTATTGGGCCGTCTCGGTTGATTGTTGAGATGATTTTGAATTTTAATAATCGCCTCGGCGAATTGTGCCATCCGATTTGTAATCACCTCAATTTTTTGTTCTAAATCGGCGAGATTATGGATTGTCTGTGTTTCTTTGCTATTAGAAGAGCCTGACAACTGTGACTCTAGCTTATCAAGTCTTTCGCAAATAGCTAATAGCGTTTGATTCTTTGAGTTGGCGCTTCTACTGTTACTGGACAACGCCAGTATTAATTCATCCAAAGAGTGAAGCAACTCGCTTCCTTGTCCTTGTCGGTGCAGCCGGGATAACTCCCTAACTGCTGGAATCAGGGGAGTGGGTACGCGGATCATCTGGCTGGGTTTGTTCTCATCAGACATAGTGATATCACAATTGATAGCAACCAAATCGATATCAAGTAGATAGCAATGCTATCAACATATCAGGTATTGGATGCTCAGGTACAAATCCGTTCGGGAATCGCCCGTTTTTGGGCTTTCACCCCGTTCGGGATCTTGCTACTTTTGTGCAGGCTCTTGGAATTATTAACGAAGAGTGCGGGCAGTATATTCACGCTTGCATTGTAGAATATAAAAGCTTCCTGAAACGGCGCTTCCAGGAAGCTAGATGTTTATCATCACGTAACCCTAAAGACCAGATGGATGTTACTAATATTGAGGTTAGTTCTGTAGAAATTCTCTCTCCCAACCAAGGGCAAGTTGTAGCGCAAAATACCTCTCAAGCAGTAACTCCAGAATTGGTAGAGGAGGTAATTCGGCAATATTATTACCGTACCCCTGCTGTTAGTAATGATGAAGAGTTAATTTTGGCTTGGGCTGGAAGTCAAAACCGCGAACAAACCAAGCGAAAATACTACCGTTTTGGTCAAAAATTGCTCTTATGGGTACGTAATAAAGGTATACCCGATTTAAGATTAATTCAGCAACCAAAGTTACTTGAATTTATAGCTTCTTGGGGTGAGGTTTCCCCTTATACTAAATCTAACCGAGTGCTGATATTGCGTTCGCTCTGGAGCTATGGAAGTGCAGAGAACATTGGCTATTTCTTGCGGAATATTGCAAGTAGTATAAATTACGATAATTTCAGTAATTTACCAAAGGCACAGCGTTATCTAGAAGATTGGGAAATGGAGAAGCTGAGTAAGGCTGCCAAGCAGTTGGGGGGAAAGTATTGGCTGGTTTTTAATTTGATTTTTTATAGTGGGATGCGGGTTGGCGAAGTTGGTCGGGTGACGGTTCCAGGTGATGAACCGGGACAACCCAAAGAAGATTATCCGGGGTTGTATTGGCGCGATTTTAAATGGCAGTTTGACCCAACGCTGGATGATAGGCAAAGGGGGTATTACACAATCAAGTTTCGCGGTAAGGGTGGCAAGTACCGAGAAATTGGCTTAGACCACGAGACATCTTCGTTGCTCAAAAAGTATCGTGGTATGGCTAGTGACAAGATGCCAGTGTTCCCAAATATGTCACCTGACCCAAAAAAACGGGGGTTGCCGTTAAGCGACCGGGCTATTAAAAGGTTGATTCAGGATATTTCTCTTGTAGCGAAAGTAAAATTCTCTTGTCACTGGTTGCGCCATTCCCATGCTTCTAGGGCGGTGGATAGTAAACCACTTTTTGAGGTGCAAGACCAGTTGGGGCATAATAAGAGCGATACTACTAAGGGGTATGTTCGTTCCAAAAAAGATGCTGGCACGGGTACAGTGCTACCGAGGTTTTGATTATAAACACTGGGGCATAGTTCAGTTGCCATTACTTCAGATGTACCTTTATGCGAAGCCGACTGATAGGAGTGGGTTGTATTTGCCAGATGATGATGAGTAGGGGTGAGAGGTGATGTCAGATTCAATTGACCGTCAACCACCATGTCAGACTATCTGCAATGATTGTGCTTTCCATGCCTTAATAGAAGGAGCCATAGAGTGCATTCACCCTGACGAATTTGGAGTGAATTGTTCTAGCGTTATTTTTTGCAATTCATTTGAGCCAGCACTCATAATTGACAGTCCTTGCGTGACATACGGCAATGATGAAAAATAACGTCAAAGCGTCAGCGATAGCGAACGCGAGTAGTATCTTGTAGAGAAGCTAAACCGAGTCTTCTGCCAAAGGGAGACGCAATCATACGAATGAGCGTCACAGCCCGCTTTTTGCATCGCCTCAAAACCAAAAAACCCGGTCGTCGTGACTGGGCTTTTGATGGGGTTATATTCCCCAAGGGCTATTTATAAAAGTTTTTATCTAATAACTACTACAACGCCTAGATTGCAATTCCAGATTTTGAGGGGTGTCATTTTCTTAGAGGATGGAGAGCGATCCCACTACAGAAAGATATAAGGGCGATCGCTCTTTGGGGGTGCGATCGCCTTTTCAATGTACTTATTTGGCGAACAGCACTCTCAAGCGATTGATCGCACCTAATCCCCTTTTCCTCTAAGAACTGCTTTTAGAAGCAGTGCCAAGGCGTAGGCATCGCCACTATTCTTAGAGGAACATGACAAACAACCTACTTATGAGTGCTATGAGCAGGCTTGAAAGTAGGATGTATAGGCGATTCCATCAGCACTACAAGGAGAGTGAGGGAAGCGATCGCCATAGTACCAGTGCCATAAGATAGATCAGATACAGTGCTACGCTGCGATCACCTACCTCCAGTTCCTTATTTCAACCCCGATTGTGCTTTACTCTTGAGTTTGTCACTTTCAAAAGTAGCGGTGATTTTGGAACCGTCAGGATTTTCCCAGACAAAGGTTGCTATGGTTGCAGAGCGGCTAACCTCAATACCTGGGTTCAAGATTGACCGCACATCTGTCAAGGACATTCCTGTTTTTAACTGTTCGTACTCTGCGCGACCAAAGCGACGTGGTTCAGTCTGAGCAGATTGTTCATACTGCTTAGAATCAGCAGCTTGACGGAAACCTTACCCTAAACCGGAACTCAGCGCTACTCCTAACCAGAAAATCACACCCAGCAGACGGACAGGAGGATTAAACGTGTAGTTTGGCTTATTATTAAGTTGTGAGTTTTTAGTTTTTCTGTACATCTCAGTATCCTTATATACTGTAGTTTGTAGAACTGCTGGCTTGGTGGCCTCGGAAACTGCCAAGTCAGCTTTAAACATTGATGCAACAGCGCTTAAAGCGCATTTAGTGAACAAAGATAAAGACCTCCTTCTACAAACAAGTTGCCCATCTGGTAGTAATGTGGGGTTTTGATGAGATAAGTAGGTCGAAGCTATTGGCTTTACCTAGCTATATTAAGTATTCCAGGAACTCAAGCCATAAAAAGCAGGTGCTCGCAGCCACAGGCTGGATCGGCTAAATGTTGAGTATCCGCATATTTAAAAAGCTAGGTGCTAACTGTTTATGACTATACGCCAAGTAGATTTAGGATTAAAGATTGTCAAATTGACCACTTTACGCTAGCGTTGCCCCATGCTAATTGCAACAGAACTTCATGATGTATAATATTTCTCGCTCTTGGGGGTTGCTTTTGCGGTTAGCTAAAATTTTTTGACATCGGTATGGGTATCTGCCATTTAAATTTAGGCTTTTCCCCCTTACCTCAGCGATCACTCAGGCTCTTAACTAACAATTTTTCTTAGAGGATAAGGCGATCGCACTAGATTGCCTTTTTGATGAGTTTTTTTGAGCAATCGCAGCCATTGAGCTATCTGGCGGATTCCGCCAGATAGGACTCATTTAGTGAAACAGTAACCTTATTAGAGAGGCGATCACCTTTTCATTGGTTATCTATCTGGTAGTTTGCAAACCTCCTTTTTTAGCTGAAGGTCAAGTGAAAGTGAGAGTTTAAGGTTTAACGTTCCACAACTAGAGGAACCAAGAACCCAAAGTGATGCTAGAGCAACTAACCCACCAGCGATGATGAAAGCAGTTGATCTGTAATGAGGTTTTTGAGGTTTTAGCATTATCATTTGCCTATGTAGTTTATGAACTGCTGGTTTGGTTGCCCCCAGACCAGCTTTAACTTGTTAGTGTGGGGTTTCTATGACTCTGGAAACTGAGCATCTTCTACCAAGTAACGTCACCACCACACTTAGTAACTCTGTCAACTGACAGCTGTAAGTGTTATTCCCAGAGTTAAAAAACTAGAGTTCCCATTCAATAAAATGTCCGGTGCTTCCGACCTAAGTTGCCCACATTCGTTGTTGTGGAGTTTTAATGAGTATCACCACCTCCTGGAATAACTTTGTCAAGTTGACTAAACGAGTATAATTTTTGATTTTTTAACTCGAATATTTTTTGACGTTTCGGCAATTAATCACCTCCTTGCTGATGTTGGTGAGTTTGTTACTGCCACTTAGAAATAGAGTTCCCTGCATGAGTTTTGCCAGGTTTGAGGCTAAATGGCTTCACCAACTGACTGGCTCTGCCCTAAGTTGCCCATCTGTTTATTAGTGAGGATGGATAAGTGTCCTGAGAGTCCATCCATCACACTTTCAAAAACATTACCCAACTCTTCTGCATCCAAGTACACGAACAAAGGCGATCGCAGCCACAACAACCGCGATCGCCTCATCAATACTTGCTATAAATGTAATAACGTATTAGACCTTTATAGTATATTATATTAAAGGTGCTAGGCTATTAAGGTATTAAATATTTGAGCAAATGCTGAAAGTCGCAGTATTCAACTTCAAGGGCGGCACCGCCAAAAGCACCACTACCATAAATCTAGGAGCCGCCTTAGCTAGTCCCAAGCGCCAGGTGCTACTGATAGATTTAGACGGCCAAAGAACTGCATCATTTGGTCTGGGCATGGACGGTAAGAGTCCAACTACTTTGAACTGGCTGACTGATAAGAAACCTATTACTCCCCTGGTAACTCAAGTAAAACACCTCTCGCTTATTCCTGGCGATATTGGGATGTTTCGCTTAACAGCCAAGGATGATTTGTTTACCCCAGCCTTATCTAAATTGACTGATTTCGATGTCTGTTTGATGGACTGCCCACCTAGCTTAGGGGTGGCATCTGTGCAGGCGATTCTTGCAAGCTCACGCGTTTTGATTCCAACTTTGTGCGAACCAGCTGCCCTTAAAGGGTTGTCCGAAGCGGTTGAATTAATTCGAGGTGAAAGGGCAGATATCCCCATTGATGTGCTGAGAGTGCGTTATAAACCCCGACTGGTTCTGACTAAGGAAGCTGATGATTTGTTGATTGAGGCAGCAACAGATTTAAACTATCGTCTTTTGCATACGACAATTCCAGAGAATATTGCTGTTGCTGAATCCATAGCACAACAAGAGCCAGTTAATGAGTACGCCTCTAAATCTAGCGGTGCTAGGGCTTATCAGTCATTGGCTAAAGAATGTTTGAAACTGTGGAAGTAATATCTTATTAACTCTTAATTGTTTAATAGTATAAAGGTCTAATAGTATATGGCAAAAAGCAAGATGGGCGGGATGAAACTCAGTCAATTTTCTGGTATCAAAGCCAGTGAGACAGAAACAACAGAGCCGCCGCAGGAATCTACACCTGAAACTGTATCAGTTAAGGAGACAACACCAGCATCAAAGGAAAAACCTGTTTCCATCAACATCAAAATCAGCCGCGAACAGCATGAATGGTTAAACGATACTGCCCGTACAGTTAGAGATAACAATACAGAGCCAGTTCCCCCAGGCGATCGCGTCTACCCTCAGCACCTAATCGGCGTAGCTGTCGAGCTACTGCAAAAGAGTGATATTGATTGGAGTCAGGTAAAGAATACAGATGATTTGAGACAACAGCTTAAACTATAAAATCATTATCTGTTAATACTATAAAGGTCTAATAGTATAAAAGTAGATTTTAGCGATCGCTTCTTCTAGCTTGCCTACGGAAGGCTCCGCTTAGGGCTTGCAAGTTTCAAGCGAGGAAATGTGAGGTCAGCCTACTAGGTGCGATTCTTTTAGCCTGGGGTCTAGCCCAACTAAGGCTTGCAATGCCACTCTTGTCCAGCATTCCAAAGGTTTAAGATTTCCGTCTTGTATACACTATACCAATGTGGGTCTTTGCGTGAATAAACCACCACACACGGTAAATCCTTAGTAGTTTTGTATGAGTAATACTCGATATAAATAGAACCATCGTTCAACTCTATATTGGATGCAAAACAACCAAAGGGAATAGTAAAGTCAATCGTTCTGATTTTAACTTGATCTGGTGCTTTTGAACGCAAGCTGCAAACAAGCAGTAGGGTATCTGATATTTTGTCACTGAGACGTTGATTAGCGCTCTTCCATCACTCTAAGCAGAGGAAAATAAGAAATCCTCAGAATATAAGGTGTCTGGAATTCTCTCATGAGAGTGATGGAAGAGCGATAAGTTCCCCAGAACTGAAAAGCACAAATAAATAGTCCAGCGAACACACTGGATGTGACCACTGGATAACTAAACACAATAATTGAGCAAGCGATGTGTGATTTTACCCCCCGCATGACCAAATTTTGAACCATAGCGTGACCAAAAATTAACGTAATTTCAAGGTTTTGAGC
>NZ_JACKZU010000368.1:0-8078 GCF_014222165.1 Nostoc sp. 2RC | reverse complement strand
TCCCCACACTCCCCACACTCCCCCATCTTTCCATCTCCCCTTTCCCCTTTTCCCTTTTCCCTTTAACCTTTTCCCCTACCTCAAGAGCCTCCCCTACTCCCTCATCCCTCATCCCTCATCCCCATCCCCCATACCCTACTCATTTTCACCTACAGACTTGACCAAATTTAACTCATAGGGTCGTTCTGTATCGTCTTCTCCTAAATATTCGCCATTTTGAATTTCTAAAATAACTAATGGAATATGACCGGGGTTTTCTACCTTATGCAGCGTTGCTGCGGGAACATAAGTTGATTGGTTGCGATTGAGTAAAATTTCTTGTTCGCCACAAGTGACTTTTGCTACACCTGACACTACAACCCAGTGTTCGTTGCGATGATAGTGGATTTGTGGTTTAATTCCGTGTCTAGGTTTAATTTCAACGCGACTAATTCTATAGGATTCTCCCTCTTCAATTACCTCGACATGACCCCAATATCGCGTACCTGAATGTGAAGACATTTCATTAATATTATCAGACTGAGTATTATTTTCATTCAGACTCATAACTAATCTCTCAATTCAATGATTATTAATATTTGTGAATAATCTACCCCAAAGGAAGTAAATCCGGATAGGAATTCTCGATAAAAAAGGACTTAGGGCATGGGGCATGGGGCATGGGGCATTGGGCAGAGGCGAAAAACTCATCTCCCCACCTCCCTACCTCCCCACCTCCAAACTAGCCTCCAGTATACTGAATCCGATAAATCCGATTATTGGCTTCTTCTGTTACTAGTAAACTGCCATCTGGTAAGACGAGTAAACTCACGGGTCGTCCCCAAGTACTTGGTACAGAGGGATTGAGTAAAAATCCGGTGAGAAAATCTTCGTAATAGCCTTGCGATTGTCCTTTGGCATCAAAGGGAACAAACACGACTTTGTAGCCCGTACCGCGATCGCGGTTCCAAGAACCACGAAAAGCAACAAAAGCACCGTTGCGGTACTTTTGTGGAAATGTTTTCCCATCATAAAACTGCAAACCCAATGCTGCTGAGTGGGCTTGAAATAGGACATCTGGGGTTTTGGTACGGGCTGCTAAATCTGGGCGTTTGCTTTGGTCGTTGGTTTTTTGACGCGGATCGAGGTTATTCGGCGTTAAGTAAGTATAAGGCCAGCCGTAGAATTCTCCTTTTCGGATGCGTGTTAAATAATCTGGTACTAAATCATCACCAATTCCGTCACGTTCGTTAACAGTGGTGTAAAGTTCCTTAGTTACAGGATGAAAATCTAGACCAACAGGGTTACGCAAACCGAAAGCGAAGGTCTGCTGTTGGGAACCATCCAAATTCATCACTTGCACCGAAGCCCTTGGTAAAGGTTCTTCATCGACGTTGGTTCCCGAACCAATTGAAACATACAATTGATTGCCATCAGGCGAGACAACAACATTGCGTGTCCAATGATTGTTATAGCCTTGGGCAGGCAAATCAGCAATTTTTTGCCCATTGCCTGTAATTTTGTTTTCACCTTGAGTATAGGGAAAACGCAACACAGCATCTGTATTTCCCAAAAAGAAGGAATCACCGGCAAAAGCCATACCAAAAGGTCTATTGAGTCCGTTTTCCCCACTAGCAAAGGTTTCTCGGACATCAGCTACTCCGTCGCCGTTACTATCACGCAACAGACGAATACGATTTTGCCCGGTTTCAGTCACCAGTACATCACCACTAGGGGTTAAAGCTAACCAACGTGGGGCATCTAAATCTTCAGCAAACACATTAACTGTAAAGCCTGGTGGTACGCGTAGTACTGGGTCTTGAGGAATGGCTACAACCTCAGGGCGCTTAGACGCACTTTCTGTTGCGAAGGGTGCTGGTAAGTTATTGAGATTAATTCTGATAGGTTTAGGTGAAAATACTTCAGTGCGAATGATATTTTTCGACTGTGTAGGATTTTGTGCCAGTTCGGCAGCAGGTACAGATGTTTGCGGTGGTGGATTATCCAAAGAGGCGCGGGTCTGGTTACAAGCTGCTACCAAAATGAGTAAAAAAACTGGCAGCAAGAAACGCCCAGAAGCTTTCATGACGGTAAACACTATACACAATTTTTATACTATAGACTCAAAACTTAATAATTGTCGCCAGTCTAAAGTCCGATTTTTCTCAGTGAAATTCGATATGCAAAGAGGAATAAAAAATCGGTCAACAATCATCACTCATCAGTCAACACTTTTAATACCAATCTTCACGCATATAAACATTTATTTGTCAATAATAAATTTTCAAATTCGGCTGCTGGTAATGGACGACTGAAGAGAAAACCTTGCATAGAATTACACTTGTGTTGGCGCAAAAAAGCTAATTCTGCTTCAGCTTCTACACCTTCAGCAACGACATTTAAGTTGAGATTGTGAGCCATTTGAATTAATGCTTTGGTAATGGCTGATTTTTGGAGGTCGTTGGCAACATTATGGATAAAGTAACGGTCAATTTTTAAAGTATTAATTGGTAAATTTTTCAGATAAATTAAAGAAGAGTAGCCTGTACCAAAATCATCGATCGCTATTTTCACACCCAAAGAACGCAATTTATTCATAGTGGCGATCGCACTATTGACATCTTGCATAATCATACTTTCAGTGAGTTCCAATTCCAGGCAATCTGCTTGCAAATGATTGGTTTCAATAAAATTTACTATTTTCTGAATAAAATCTGGTTGATTAAACTCAATTACAGATAAATTCACAGCAATTTTCAAGGAATAAATTCCCGCATCATCCCGCCAGTTTTTCATTTGCTGGCACACTTTTTTTAACACCCATTTGCCAATGGGAACAATTAAACCTGTAGACTCGGCGATGGGAATAAATTCTGTGGGATAAATAATCCCTAATTCCGGACTTTGCCAGCGTAACAAACTTTCAGCAGCTACTATCTTTCCAGAAGCAATATCCAGTATTGGTTGATAATAAATCTCAAATTCTTGAAAATTATGTTGTTTGATTGCTCGATGCAAGCTAATTTCTAATAACTGCATTTTGGGAGAGAAGTTGTGAGTTGCATTCTGAGCAGATAAATATCTTTTTAAAGTAGCATATTTTTCTAATCTATTCATAATGGCGCTTAATAACTCAGCCCTCGTGAATGGCTTAGTTATATAGTCATCTGCACCTAGATCCATACCTCTACGGAAGTCAGATTTAGCAGATTTGGCAGTGAGAAAAATAAAGGGAATTGTTGCCGTAATTGGGTTTTGACGTAATGCTGTTAACACCTGATACCCATCAATTTCTGGCATCATCATATCGCACAAAATTAAATCAGGAACTTCAGAAATAGCCAAATCTAGCCCGATTTTTCCATTGGCAGCAGCAATAGTTTCAAAATCTTCAGCTTCTAGCAAATCTAATATATTTTCCCTTACTGATTCTTCATCTTCAATTATTAAAATTTTGGGCATGACTGACCTCAAATTATATCTGATTATTTAATGCCAGAATCACAGTGATTTTAGTTCCAAAACCTTCTGTACTTCTAACAAATATTTCACCTTGATGAATATCTATACACTTTTTAACAATTGTCATTCCTAATCCAGTGCCTAGTATCTTGCCGACATTACTGGCGCGGTGAAATGATTCAAATAGAAATGGTAGGTCAGCTTCGGGAATACCAATCCCCCAATCTTGAATTTCAAATACTGCTTGCCCATTTTGGCAACTCAGACTAAACTTGACAATACTATCATCTGGAGAATATTTAATTGCATTTGATAATAAATTATTGAAAATGTGTCCCAACAATTTATCATCCATACAGCAAGGTATAGATTCATATTGACTGGTGAAAGAAATCAAGCGTTGATTGTTGAGATTCATTTGTATTTCTTCCACTAGCTGTTGGCAGTATTTGACTAAATCAAAAGATGTTGGTTTATACTCTAATTTTCCAGTTCCCGCTTTTCCAATAATTAACACATCATTCAACATCTCAGTCATCCGTTTGACAGCAGTTTGAATGCGATGCAAATGAGTAAGTTGTCTTTCTTGAGTCCATTTGTGGCGATAGTGTTCCAGTAACTCACAAGAAGAAAGGATAGTAGTTAACGGCGTGCGGAACTCATGAGAAGTCATGGAAACAAAGTGAGATTTCAGTTCCCCTAGTTGCTTTTCTTTTTCTAGTGCTACTCTTAGTTCTTGTTCTAATAACTTACGTTCTGTGATATCTACCCAGTAACCGACTATTTCCATAGGGTTACCAGCTTCATCTCGCACTAAGTTTCCTTGGTCGTATATCCAACGATAGATGCCGTCTTGGTGTAGAAATCGATATTCTATCGTGTAATCTCCTCGCTCCAATACTTCTGAAAGTTGAAAAAACACTTGGGTTACATCTTCTGGATGAATGTGACTAGCCCAAAAGCCGGAATCTTCTACAAAGTGGCGTGCTTCATAGCCCGTAATTTTTGTAACGTTTTCGCTAATAAATGTCGCACCGAAGTCTCCAGAA
Source organism: Nostoc sp. 2RC (assembly GCF_014222165.1). Lineage (NCBI taxonomy): Bacteria > Bacillati > Cyanobacteriota > Cyanophyceae > Nostocales > Nostocaceae > Nostoc > Nostoc sp. 2RC. The sequence goes on along the minus strand of NZ_JACKZU010000368.1, from coordinate 3,588 downwards.
GCTTTGCAGGTATAGATAACAGCTGGGCTAAAAGCCAGTAAATGTTGCAGCTTTTGTGGACTGTCAAATAGTGGAGTTTCTGATTGCCTGCGGTCTGTAATATCTCGATCTACACCGCGATACCCACAAAATTGACCCTCAGGGTTGAACACTGGGACTGCGCTGCTTTCAAGAACAACTAAACGGCCATCCTGATGGATATTGATGTTCTTCAGACATTTAAATGGTTGCTGTGCAGCGACAATGGAAGTAAAAATCTTAGTCACACGTTTAGCTTCTTCAGGTGACATCAAATCAAAGGGTGTTTTACCTAAAATTTCCGTGGGTTCGTAACCCAAAATGTCGCGTATTTTCGGACTGGCATAGGTATAAACCGTATTTTCATCAATTTGCCATATCCAATCGCTGCTGGCTTCAACTAAATTGCGGAATTTTTCTTCACTATTTTTCAGTGCTTCTTGAGCAAGTTTGTATTCTTGTAGTGCCGTTTCCTGAGATTGCCACAATTTTTCCTCTTTTGCCTGTACATGGAAGGTAATATCTACAGAAACTCCAATGAGGCGGCTAGGTTTGTCTGTTGTGTCTTTAGGTACTATAGCGCGTCTGGGTAACGATTTGTACTTAGGCCATTGCCGCTGAGGGAAAATTAAATGTTCTACCTCAAAAGAACTCAAAATACCAATATGGTTTTGGGCATCTTTTGAATAAATACCTTGGTTGCAACTGCAATCTAACCCCTCTTCTAAAGTTCTTTCACTTAACTCTAGCCAAGATTGATTCCAAAAATTACCTAAAGCATCACTATCTGACATACAAATCAGCATAGGTATTGTATCGGCCATGATGCAATAGTGCTGTTGGTTTTCATGTATTGTCTCAAAAGCTGTAGTATGCTCTACAGTCTCAGGACATTCGTGAATTTTTTCAGATTCATTTTGGTCAAGTGTAGTATTTACAACTACTGACTCTAGCAAACACCGTTGTTCTTCAGTTGACTGGTAGTTACCTGTAGTTTTCTCTATTTTTTGTGCCAGTCCTTGACAAATACTCTCAGGAGTGATAATGCCGACAACGTGACCTTGGTTATCGACAACTGGCAGTATGTCCAACTGCTGATGGCATAGTAGTGACAGGACACAGGAGATTTCCTGAAATTCTGACACTTTCAGTGTTTTTACTGAGGTATGCATCACCTCACAAATCTTAGCTGTTTTCAAGTCAGTCCCTGAAGCTATAAGCCGCACAATATCATGCTTCGTAAAGCATCCCGCTAATTGCGAACAAGACCCCACCAAAATACTTTTGCTCTGTGTTGCCATCAGAGCGATCGCATCTGATAGTGGTGTTTCCGGCACAACCATTAGCGGCGAACAGTCTATTATTGACTCTAAGCTTTCTAGCCCGATAAACTGAGATAAAGCTTGCATAGATTATTACTATAGCTATTATCAAAAGATAGTTATCTAAAGCTGTTCACTTAAGCATTTTCTAATATTTTGACCCCAAACAATTAGTAATCTTTGAAGTATAAACACTGGAAAAATAGTTTTAAGAAATACAAATGGGGGTATGGGGCATTGTTTATTCCCTGTATCAAAGCGTGTGTTTCATCTCCCACCCTACGGAAAGCTAAAGCTACATCCCCCTCATTCCCATGTCCACCTAACGCAACTCTATCCGCCTTTCCCCATAACGCAATAGCCTTTCTATGGTTGTCAGCCGATTTTCCCAGACTTTGACTTGATAGGAATTCGATTTGATTTCTTGCTTCATTAACACTCGAAATTGAGACTGGAAGCGAGTTAGAGAAGCTCTGGCCACTAGTAATTTACTAGCAGAAGGCGCGGTGGCAAGCTGATTTAAAGCAGTACGTAAAACTTCTGCCTGGTTATTAAAATCTGAAATTGTTTGAGCAGGCATGGACAATTGTTCATTTTGCAAAACAAACTTCCATTCGCGTTGCAGCGCAGTGTAACGAATAGCAGCAGTTTGAAAAGGCTGGCGGTGAGGAATAGGTTCAGTTCTTGCAGATTCAACTTTACCTTGAGTACTAATAAAAAGTTTTTGGAGTTCGTCATTAAAATTCTCTGCGGCAAACAAAGCATAACCACTAACTGGCAAATCTCTTACCAATTGGAGTTGGTCAAATGTTCCAATTGTTGGCAAAGAAAGTAAGCGAATTCCTGGTACTAACAAGGTAGCTCCCAATTGTTTAGAGGCAATCCAAGGTTGAGCCAGTCGTTGAAACCGTGATGTGTCAAGGGCATAAGTCATGGGAATGATTAAATCTACATCCCCTCGCCTAGCCCAAACTTCCCAGTTTTGTTGAATTTTCTCAATGCGTTCTGTTTGTGGCAAAGGAAAAACTGCAACTGACAAAATTAAATTTCCTCGCTTTTGTCGCAACTGCTTTGATAGTTGGGCAACAAAGCTGTCAACTTGTTCGGTGCGAAATGTCGTCCATTTTTGCCACAGTTCTGGTTGACTGGGGGAAATATTCATGGGGTCTACACCAATGAGTTGCTGAAACTGCATTCTTGCAGCTTTGCCATAACCATATGTTCGACCAGCCAGTGGATCTTGGAATGGGTAACGAATGTAATCTAGCTGTAAACCGTCCACATCATAACGAGTGACGATTTCCTCATACAGCTTGAGTAAATACTGTCGCGCTTGGGGGTTCGCTGGGTCTAAAAATGGCTTCGTTTGCCCAGCTGGAATCATGTTGCCTTGGTTATCGTAGTTTGCCCAATCTGGGTGAGCAGCTAGTATTGGCCCTGGGTAATTGGGATTAACGTTGATAATTTCATTGTGGCGTTGGTTACCAGCAGCAAAAGTCCAAACCCAAGCGTGCAATTCCATATCCCGTTCGTGGGCTAGTTTGACTGCATCTGCCAAGGCATCCCAACCGCGAATTAATGGGTTTTGTTCTTTGGCAACTTGGCTGGGATAAATTGTGTAGCCGGCGTTAACAGTTTCAAAAAAGATGGTATTAATCCCGGTTGCTGCTAGTCGGTCAAAAATCTCCGCTAGTTTCGCCTTGCTACCGGCACGGACAATGGTGGCTCGGTCTAACCAAACTGCCCGGATTTCTGGCTGAGCTATTCTGCGATCCACAGGAAACTGCTGCCACAAAATTCTCTTAGCAATTAGCCACTGCTGACGAGCCAAGGCATAATTTTTTTGGGCAATCAGTTGAGGGAAGTTTTTAGCAATTACCTTCGCCTGTTCTAAAGCTTGTTGTTGGCTGGTGGCTAATGTCCCTGGTGTGGTTGAGGTAATTGAAGTTTGTTGTTTGAGAGACTCCACATCTATTTTTCCTAAATTTTCCGCAGTTTCCCCAAGGTCAGCAGCATTAGCCAACACCGCTAAATTGGCACTTTCTACCCGACCAATGAGATTTTCTAACTCTTGCTGGAGAGCGATCGCTTGGTTTTGATTAATTGGCTCATTGGAGTTGGGTACAACATCTAAACGTACTGCTTCTTCCAATTGATCGATGGCTTCCTTGGAAGTTGGTGGTTTGACTACACCAAGGGGTCTTGGTTGGGGAGCGGTGGCAGATGGGGAGACGCGGGGAGGGGGAGA
>NZ_JACKZU010000367.1:0-8144 GCF_014222165.1 Nostoc sp. 2RC | reverse complement strand
TCCCCCATGAGCGACTGGCGTTAGCGTCAGCGTTAGCGACGAAGGAGCGTCACCCCGAAGGGGTTAAAGGGTAAGGGTTAAAGGTTTTTTCTTTCCCTTTTCCCCTTTTCCCTTTCCCCTTTCCCCTTTCCCCCCCTAAGTCACGAAAGCGAACTACTAGTGTAACAACCATAAACTGGTATCCTTCCCAATAGTAAAATTGGTGGACTAGTATTGTCAGTAAACATGACCCAAGTTTCTCTAGAAAAACTCATAGCTGGCGCACGCGCTGGTTTACTGGTGAGCTTTCCCACAGACACAGTTCCGGCACTGGCGGCGATACCAGAAAAAGCAGGATTAATTTTTGCAGCGAAGCAACGCAGTCAAGACAAACCTTTGATTCTCATGGCTGCTAGTGCTGAGGATTTGTGGCCTTATGTCAAAGGTAGCGATGACGAGTATAAAATTTGGCAAAAATTAACAGATAAATATTGGCCGGGAGGACTGACATTAGTGTTACCAGCAAGTCAACGCCTGCCAAAAGTGATGAATCCCAGTGACCCAACAACAATTGGGATTCGAGTACCAAACAGCGCCATTGCTCAAACTATTTTGGCGCAAACAGGCCCCCTTGCCACCACTAGTGCTAATTTTTCTGGTCAGCCACCTTTACAAACCATCGCTGAAATTACAGCTCAGTTTCCCGACGTTCTGACTCTAGCAACCACAGAATTTCAGGATGAAATATTGGGAGTGGGTATACCTTCCACAGTTGCTAAATGGACAGGAATTAATTGGCAGATTCTCCGGCAAGGTGCAATAAACTTAGATTCGTCGAATGTAAGTAAAATATAGCAACAATTTAAAACTGCGATAGATAGCTATAATGTTGTTTCCTTGGTTTCTACAGCCGAAAAATGCGGAACTTGAATTTCGGCTGTTGCCATCGATTAACAAGTTAATAATTGCCAAAATATGAATTGGATGAACTGGATATATTTAGGAGCAGGAATAGCACTAGGTCTAGGTTTTCGTCGATTTTTTACGCCATCGCCAAACTCTTCATCTAGCTTATCTGCGGTAACGCCATTAGACCAACAGGACACACCATCAATATCAGAACAAATCCAGCAAACCCAGCTGGCATACCTGATGGCAAGAGAGATGAGCCAGTTTAAAGCTGGTTTTTTGGCACGCACAACCCATGAATTGCGATCGCCTTTGAATGGTTTAATTGGTTTACATCAATTAATTTTGTCAGATCTGTGTGAAAGTCCCGCTGAAGAACGAGAATTTATTGTCCAGGCTCATGAGCGAACGCTGAAACTGCTGAAGCTAATGGATGAAATTCTCAACGTCGCTAGAACTGAGCATGGTACAAATAAACTAGATATTCAACCCAGACCCTTGGCCAATATTTTGGAGGAAGTTTATAACTTAACTTATATGCTGGCGGCAAATCGCAATTTTAAGTTGCAATTGTTACCCGCAGATCCAGAAATTTATGTTTTGGCAGATCATCTCTGGCTCCGTCAAATATTAATTAGTTTAATAGACACTGCCATTAGTCAGATGGAAGAAGGCAGCATTTATATTTCTAGCAACACCATCTCTACAAATAATTTTGTGAATATTTGGCTGGATGTACCAATGAATACCATACCTTCAAGTGAGGCAATTGACTTGATGGAATCTAAAAATCATCTGCATCAAGCAAACCTACAAAGCGTTACTCTTTCTCCAGGAATGAGGCTAGTAATCAATCAAACTCTAGTGGAAGTTATGGGAGGAAAATTAGAAATTTTCCCTTCTCAAATCGCCAAGGAACTACCCCAGGAATTGACCAGAATACAAATTTCTATTCCTGTATCTAGTAGTGCCGATGCTCTTTGATATTATGTTTCAGATTAGCTCTACGATGGTTTAATTATAAAAACTCATAGCTAGCAAAGCAATCTCGAAAAAAGCGATCGCTCTTTAACACCATTTTTTCAGATTAGACATATTAAGGCGGTAAAAACTCATTACCAGCAAAACCATCTCCAATCCACACCATCGCTTTGCTAACTTTGACAAATAAATATTAAGTAAAACTTATGCTCAATATACACTTATAAGCCAGCTACAAATCTGATGTCATATTGTGTGTAGAGATGTAGGATATCAAGAATTTAGAGGCTGAAGATATCAGGTAACTAACTCAGCTATAAAATATAAAATTTTTACAAAAAATTCCTTAAGTGCCTTAACTATCCTTGTGTTTTTTTCTCATCAGCATTAGTATATTGATTGCATCTGCAACAAAATATACCAGGTATAGTCTATATGCCAACATTCTTGAAACAAGGATTGCTAATTTTACCGTTGAGTATTTATGTCCTAGCTTACTTTTATTTCAGTAGCACTTTTACAGGAAAGGAAATTGAATATTATCAAAAACTAATTTTGTGTGCGGCATCAATCTTCAGTAATTTTTACGTTTTGTATTATCACTATACGAACCCACCACACCCAAAATTTCTGATGTTACCCAAGCGGAAATTATCAATCAGAACTCATGTAATTTCCGGAACTATAGAGATTGTTTTTGGTGTGATTGCATTTTTTAGTAGTAATCCAGAAATCCCGGCGATCGTTATGGCACTATCAGCCATAATCGGTCACGTCACTTCATCTTCTTACCAAACACCGATTGTTTTTGGCGCGAAGAGTGCAATGATTCCATCGTATATATTCTGTGTTAGTTTGCATCTTTATTGTGCCATTCATCTCCTCTTAGAACCTAATTCAGATTTGTGGTTAGTTAACACCTTTTTAGTTCTCAGTATATACGTTTGGTGTCGGGTATTTTACTTTGTATTTACTGCGTTTGGGCTTTTTAAAGATAATCTTTATTCGGCTTCGATTCTCGCAGCTGGTGTATTGATATTCCCTTCTGTATTAGGTGTGGCTGGCAACTTGTTTTTTATCGTTTTTGTACTGGGATATAATGCTCTTTATAAATTAATCATGAATCCCACACCAGCACAATGGATAAGTTGGACAAAAGAAAGTCAAAGACAGACATTAATTGATGAAGATGCGAAAGAATTATGGATCGGCAATCATTTATCAATTAATTCTGAACAACTTGACGATCGGGCATTAGCAGCAGCAGTTTTTACTCAATTGGATGTAAATCAAAGTGGAACTTTAGATAAGGACGAATTGATGAGCCTTTGGCGAGAATGGCAAGTTCCTGAGGCTTTTATCAATAATTTTATCAATGAACACACAGAGGTTAATGAATTTAATTTCAATGAATTTTATGAGCAAATCTGGCATATTAAAGGTGTCAAAGAACGGCTACAAAAGGAAACATTGAAGTTAAAATATTTAAGTAAGGGGAAAAATATTAGCAATGAAGAAAAGTGTAGATTAATTTTTGAGGAATTAGATATCGATCGCAATGGTTACATTGATGAATTGGAGTTAAAGATCCTATTACTAGAATGGGGATTACCTTCTAGTGAAGTTGAAGAATACATGCAAAAATACGATGATAACAAAGATTTGAAAATTTCCTTTGAAGAGTTTTTCAAGATGCGTCCAGTTTGGTCTTTTGCTTACTCTGATATAATTCTCGCGTCTTAAGTAAATCGCTGGGAAACTTAAGGCAGGAGGACAGAGGCTTTAAAGGTAAAATTCTGATACAAATCATTAGGTAGTAAGGGCGTACAAATAGCTGTGCGCCCTAATTACAATGATTATCGATTTACTAATTTTCAGTATATTTGAGAGGTAGTGAAAAGTGATTTATCTTGGTTATCTAATTACATAGATATTGTAGTGAACCTGTGAATTGTTCAAATCTGATTGACAAAATTTCTATTATCATTCCGGCTATTAATGAAGCAGGGAATATCAAAGAAGCGATCGCGACTACAAAAAGCAGTACAAATATAGAAGTTATTGTCGTAGATGGCGGCTCTAGTGATGATACCAAAGCAATAGCCCAGTCTTTAGGTGTCAAAGTTATCTCATCATCTCCCGGTCGTGCTGTGCAAATGAATGCGGGTGCTGCGGCGGCTAGCGGCGAGATTCTGTTATTTCTTCATGCAGATACCCGTTTACCTGCTGGGTTTGATGAAATGATTTGTACGGCGCTACAACAACCCCGAATTGTTGCTGGTGCATTTAACTTACAAATTGATGCGTCCCTTTTGAGTTTAAGATGGGTAGAGTTGGGTGTAAAGTGGCGATCGCATTTTTTTCAAATGCCTTATGGCGACCAAGCAATTTTTGTCACCAAAGCAGTATTTCAACAAGTCGGCGGTTTTCCAGAATTAGCCATCATGGAAGACTTTGAACTGATACGTCGTTTAAAAACCAAAGGACGTATTGCAATTCTCTCCACACCAGTTGTGACCTCAGCGCGTAGATGGTTGCAAAAAGGAGTGCTTAAAACTACGCTACTCAATCAAATAGTAATTATTGCTTATTTACTCGGTGTGTCACCCGAACGAATTCGTCGTTGGTATCGGGGAGAAAAATTTAAGAGGATTTAAGCTGTTTTTCATGTCGGTAGTATATCTTAGTGGCATTAGATTCGATATGTAACACCGATTGAAAAAAATAATGCCACAAATACATCACTTGTATAGACCCGATGAATCGCGTCTTGACCCAACAATGTGCTGCAATTATTAAATTGCATTGGTATAGGTTTCAAAATTCAGCTTCAAAAGGTCAAACTTGAACCTCAGAAGGTCAAATTTATCAAAATGAAGAAGCGCTTATTCACTTCCAAACTGAAAATACTACTGCTAAGTTGCTTAATTGTCACTCTTATAATTGCGGCTAAACAGTTAAACATTCAGGGACTTTTACACACCTTAATTATTTGGGTTGAGAGTCTTGGCATCTTTGGCCCTATTGCTTACATAGTCATCTACAACTTAGCAACATTATTATTTATACCTGGTTCCCTGTTAACTCTTAAAGGTGGTTGTTTGTTTGGAGTATTTTGGGGTTCAGTATATGTCCTAATTGCTGCCATAATTGGAGCTACCTTGGCTTTTTTAATTGGACGCCACTTTTCACGGAATTGGGTTTATCAACAAATGGAAAAATATCCAAAATTTAAAGCCATTGATTTAGCAGTCGCCAAAGAAGGCTGGAAAATTGTTTTATTAACTCGTCTATCTCCCCTGTTTCCTTTCAATTTATTGAATTACGCTTTTGGAGTGACACAGGTTTCTCTCAAAGATTATATATTAGGTTCCTTTGGCATTATTCCTGGTACTGTAATGTACGTTTACATTGGTTCTTTAGCTGGCAATATTGCGATGATTAATATCTCTCATCAACCAAGTACTCCAGAAACTCAAATCTGGCAATGGATAATGCGAATAATTGGATTAATTGCTACCGTTGCTGTGACTGTTTATATGACAAAAATTGCTCAAAAAGCCCTAGCTCAAAGTGTAGAACTCACAGAAACAAGTCATTTAGAACAACCAGATTCATTTCGAGAGTAGCAATTGCAAATTATCATGTTTAATTTTTTCACCTTTGCAATTTATAAAAATCAATATGTAGAAAATTGGGCAGTGTATATTTGCAGGATAATTTTTTTAATTACAGACGCTCTAGGCGCAAAGCAAATGAAAAATTTGAGATGGATTTTATTAATATTATTAGTACTTGGCTTTGGTTTTTTGTTAAATACAGACTTTGCTTTTGCACAAGAATCTGTAAATAGCAATTCTTTTAATCCCCAAGCAATTTTACGAGATGCATTGCAGTGGATTGATAGCCTTGGTACAGTGGGAGCGATCGCTTTTATTGCAATTTACATTCTCGCCACCGTTGCCTTCTTCCCAGGTTCTATTCTGACCTTGGGTTCTGGCGTCATCTTTGGCGTAGTTTGGGGTTCTTTGTATGTATTCGTTGGTGCAACCCTTGGCGCTACAGTTGCATTCTTGGTGGGACGTTATTTAGCAAGAGATTGGGTTGCTCAAAAAATCGCAGATAATAAAAAATTTACCGCCATAGACCAAGCCGTTGGCAGAGAAGGATTGAAAATTGTTTTGTTAACGCGACTGTCACCAATATTTCCTTTCAACTTATTAAACTATGCTTTCGGCATCACCGGAGTTTCCCTCAAAGATTACTTTATCGGTTCCGTAGGCATGATTCCTGGAACTATTATGTATGTTTACATTGGTTCTTTAGCTAGCAATCTTGCCACCATTGGTACTGAGGCTCAACCCACAAACTCTACTTTACAATGGACAATCCGGATTCTTGGTTTTATTGCCACACTGACCGTAACAATTTATATCACCCGCATTGCTCGCAAAGCTTTAGAAGATGAAATTTTATAAGTTAATGTACGCTAAAAAAGCACAAGTATTCGTGGTGTCGTTAACTGTTGACTGTCAATAAAACTCAGCTTTCCTCTGCGTTGAAAAATTTTTCTCATTTGATTTGTCAATTCTCAAACCGATAAAACAGTGCAAAGATGTAATTCTGATGAAATAACCATTAACAAATTTATCTTGACTTTGGTATTTTCAGTTGGCAAATGAGGTATAAAAATGACCAATTCCCAATTCGAGAGAGTTACAGTCCGTCCAATGGACGAGTATAACCAAAAGTTAGTATCCTATGTCCATCCACAAAATTGGGTCAATCCTCAACCTGCTGATATTTACGACTTGGTAGTAATTGGTGCTGGAACCGCAGGACTAGTAGTAGCCGCAGGTGCAGCAGGTTTAGATTTAGGTTTAAAAGTGGCACTAATTGAAAAGCATCTCATGGGTGGAGATTGCTTAAATGTTGGTTGTGTACCATCTAAAACTGTAATTCGTTCTGCTCGTGTAGTTGGCGAAGCTTGGAATGCTAAAAATTTGGGAGTTAATATTCCCCAACATAATATTGATGTGGATTTTCCCAAAGTTATGGCTAGGATGCGGCAGATAAGAGCTGATATCAGCCATAATGATTCCGCACAAAGATTTCAAAACTTAGGAGTTGATGTTTTCTTAGGTAGCGGCAGATTTGCGAGTAAAAATACCGTAGAAGTGGGTGATAAAATTCTCCGCTTTAAAAAAGCCGTAATTGCTACTGGCGCGAGAGCCGCACAACCCCCCATTCCCGGACTGGAACAAGCAGGTTATCTCACCAACGAAACGGTTTTTTCTTTGATTCAACGACCGGAACGTTTAGCGGTAATTGGTGGCGGCCCCATTGGTTGCGAATTGGCGCAAGCTTTCCGGCGCTTGGGTTCTGAGGTGGTACTTTTTCATAGCGGTTCTCAGATCCTCAACAAAGAAGATCCCGAAGCTGCAAAAATTCTGCAAAGGGTTTTGGTTAACGAAGGAATTCGCTTGGTATTGAATTCCAAATTGGAAGAAGTGGTAACAGTGACCCAAGGAAAACGGCTTTATTTTTCCTCCAACGGTCATCGAGATTCGGTGACAGTAGATGAAATTTTAGTAGGTGTGGGACGTGCGCCAAATGTAGAAGGTCTAAATTTAGAAACCGCAGGTGTAGAATATGACAAACGCCTTGGCGTAAAGGTGAATGATTACTTACAAACAACCAATCCCAAAATTTATGCAGCTGGCGATATCTGCATGAAGTGGAAGTTTACCCATGCTGCCGATGCCGCAGCCAGGATTGTAATTAAGAATACCCTGTTTTCTCCCTTTGGTTTGGGACGTAGCAAACTCAGCAGCTTGGTAATGCCGTGGGTAACTTATACCGACCCAGAAATTGCCCATGTGGGAATGTACGAACATGAAGCGCAGGAATTAGGCATTGAAGTGACAACCATCGCCATTCCTTTTAGTAGTGTAGACCGAGCGATCGCTGATGGTGAAGAATTAGGATTTCTGAAAATCCACCACAAAAAAGGTGACGATGAAATTCTCGGTGCAACCATTGTCGCCCGTCACGCCGGCGAAACCATCTCAGAAATAACCACAGCAATTGTAAATAAAATCGGTTTGAGTAAGTTAAGCAGCGTGATTCATCCTTATCCCACCCAAGCCGAAGCCATTAAAAAAGCAGCTGACGCCTATCGTCGTACACTCCTGACATCAACTACTAAAAAATTATTGGGATTTATCACTAAGTTATCTTGAATTGGGCATGGGGCAAGCGGGGAGTGTGGGAGG
>NZ_JACKZU010000366.1:0-8180 GCF_014222165.1 Nostoc sp. 2RC | reverse complement strand
GGGAAAAGGGGAAAGATTAAATTTATTGCTTTTCCCTTTCCCCTTTAACCTTTTCCCCTACCCAATGCCCAATGCCCAATGCCCAACCACCAATCCCCTACTCAGAAGACAAGGGGAAAGGGAAAGGGGTATGGTTCGACAAGCTCACCAACCGGGGAAAAGGGGAAAGATTAAATTTATTGCTTTTCCCTTTCCCCTTTAACCTTTTCCCCTACCCAATGCCCAATGCCCTCATCTGACCTAAATACCTAATAGTTCATCTAGTTCTAAGTTGGGCAAGTCTGGAGGAATCACAGTTCGCACTATTGTAACTTTGTGGCTCTCTTGTTGGGTTGCTGGATCGAGAGCGATCGCTTCTAAGCGAATTTCCAAACAACCAAAGGGAATGTTCAGTTGCGTCATTACTTCCAACCCTCCCAAGGTGTTGGGTAGTAAATTTGTCAGTAAATGAGGCCCATCTAATAACCAACGAGTTTGACAATCTTCAAGCCATAACTTGATAGCGACTGGTCGAGATACTTCAGGCATTACTGCCCGTATTATTACTGATTTTCCAGCTATTAGTTCACCTTCTGGCACATATAGTTGTGGAATTGGTAAAGGCTCAAGCGCTTCGATATTTATAGCTAGAAGACTAGATAAATCTGGTGATGCTTGCTCCTCTTCTTCCAAAGCATAACTCTTCGTTGTATCAGTTTCTAAATCACTATATGTATCATCTACAACAATTTCCTCTGACAACCAAACTGATGCTGTATTTCCGTTAATCGGCGGAGGAGGCGGTATTTGTGATAACAAAGGTGGTGAAAATGTCGGTTCTTCTAATACTGTTTCTACTTCCGTATTTTCCTCTATAACCAGGTCTACTTTTTCTACTGTATTTGTATCTTCCAGTATTTCTGTGTTGGCATCTACACTTGACAGCAAGTTGACATCAACAGCATCAACATCACTATTGGAAATTTCTGCACTCACAGGAAGTGACGCCTGTTCATCTGGAACATAGTTATCGTGGTCTTGGGGTGGTAGCTCATTTATGGGTTCAGGGAAAGAATATCCTTGGCTGTGCATCCACTTCCTGAGCAAGGGAGATGAGTAAAGTTTTGTTTTAATGAATTCTGAATTTGTCTGAATTGTTATTTGAGGGAGAGATTGTTCTTGGAGTTGTGAATTGGCTTGAGGTGGTGTTGGAGGGACAAATTCTTCTTGGAGTTGTGAATTTTGTTGAACTGGTATTTGAGGGACAAATTCTTCTTGGACTTCTAAATTTGTGTCAACTGGTATTTGAGCGACAGATTCTTCTTGGACTTCTAAATTTGTGTCAACTGATGTTTGGGCTGTATTTTTATCTTCATCGATAATTGCGTCCAATTGCGATGTGTCATCAGTCGCTACAATTCCCAATTTATCTGGAGTATTATCTTTTACTTCTTCTGTAGCAGTTGAGACAGTTGGTAAGCGTTTCAAGTATGGAAAAGTCGTGTCGATTATTGGTATCCGACGTTGCCTGATGACTAATTGCTCTAAGTTGATGGCAGCTATGGTAGCATCCTTTTCCAAAAGCTCGTTTTGTAAAGGAGATTCTGCAACAACATCTGTGGGGGTATTGACATCAATTTGAATGGGGGGCAATTTTGGTAATTGAGGCGAAGTAGCTGAAATTTTCTGCTCAGATGTGCGGCGAGTGGCTTCTCGCAGAAGTTGGAGGTTTATTTGCGCCGGTAGGGGTGTGTTTGGAGATGGGTTACCTACCAGAGGCTGGTCTGTTTTTCTAACTTTAACCAGGTTCAATAGTTTTAAATCCAGCTTAAAAGTTGGCTCTGGTTCTGTGGAATCGCTAGAGGATACCGATGGTGCTATCACCTTATTGGACGATGTACTAGATTTTGCTGCGGCTGTGATTGTGAGTAATTCTGTTACATCTGCTGTAATTGTGAAGGATTGGTTGGCTAAATTTGTGACTTCACTGGTGTCAGTGAATTTACCATACAAAATGATATCCGCCAAAATTAACTTTGATTCACATTCAGCAGGAATATCAATGTAGGTATTGATATTGAAAGGTAGTTCTTGGTCTGGTAATGGTTGCACTACCTGGGTTAAGATTTGCGATTCTAAAGGCGATCGCAGTTCAATTTTTAGTTCTAGTCCACGGACAATTTTTGGTGATAATGTTTCAGCAAGCTCTGAATTCGTCTTTTCCTCAAGTTCTACGTATCCATTAATTGTGAGAGCTTGTCCCCAACGAGCAATATAAGTATCCCGATCTAAAGTCAGCAATAATGGCGGTAGCTGTTGTGTTTCTGAATAATCTGTAACATTTTCTTCTTCAGTTAGCGGTTCAGGAGCAGGTAAAGCTAATTCTATTAAATTTTGTAAAATTTGTTCTACCGTCTCACCTTTGAACCATACAGGACTGACTGGTCGATCGCTCCCTATATTTTCTTCATTAGTTACATCTGTGACAATATCTGTTTCAGTACTGTTAAGTATATGTTCTTTAGTTGTATCTGGAACAATAGTCGTATTAGTAATGCTATATATATCTTCTTCCGTAGTTATATCTTCCAGCACAAAAACCATGCCAGTGTTACTAGTTGTATATTCTTCTAGAGTTACATCTGATAAAATACTGATATCAGTGTTACTACTTATATGTTCTGCTTGAGTTATGTCTTGGGCAGTAATTGTGTCAGTAGTACTAGTTGTATATTCTTCTTGAGTTACATCTAGGACGATTTCTATATCAGTATTATTAACTGTATATTCTGGTTGGGTGAAATCTAGTAGAAATTCTGTGTCAGCATTGCTAGCAGTATTTTCTGTTTGAGTTACATCCAGGGCAACAGCTGTATCTTCAAACCCAGTTAAATCTGGCACAAATTCAGTGACAGCATTGCTAGCAGTATTTTCTGTTTGAGTTACATCTAGGGCAATAGCAGTATCTTCAAACCCAGTTAAATCTGGCACAAATGCTGTGCCAGTGTTGCTAGCAGTATCTTCTGCTTGAGTTACATCTAGGGCAACAGATGTATCTTCAAACCCGGTTAAATTTGGCACAAATGTTTCTTGAGTTACATTTGGCACAACATCTATGTCAGGGCTGTTATCTGTAGGAATTGGCAGTTCTGCGGAGGTAGCGATGGCCAGATCTGGAGTTTGTAATGCTTGTGGGACATTGGTAACAGGTATGGGAAAAAGACTTGGTGTCACTTCTCCTATTGGTTCTTGCTCCTCTGCTTCCCTACTCCCCTGGTTATCTGCTTCCTGGCACACCACTTGCACTTCGATACTGTATTGCCAAGATTTACCGAGCATATCTGACATCAAATCGCCGGAACACCGCAGTTGCCAACCTCCGGGCTCAAAGTCAGTAAAAGGAATTACCGCCATTAAGCCTTCTGAGTTAGTGCGACGCGATCGCTTGAAAATTCGGCGTTTTGGTGTAGCTTCGTGTGTTGAAAAGTGAGTGACGCGCACTTCCACATCTGTATTTAGCAGGCTAGAACGAGCCAGAACTCTATAATGCCCTGCCAAAATTTGTAAATTTGGCGATTCCAGGATGTGCCACGAGCGATCGCCTTGCCTCTGTATCAGAAATTGCCAGTGTTCCATTGTAAATGATGCCCAGACCTACAAGCCGCCCAGTAATATTTTGTGTTCGCTTGCTTGCAAGTTTACCTCAGTAATTCCTAATTGCATCCCTAAAAAGCCTATGAAGTTAACTTAGTTTCATATACTTAAATTTTCGCAAAGTCAATACCTTAAAATCAGCCTTTTTTGAATCGACAACCCAATCTCCACGGAACAGAACATACAATAAATTAAGATTCACTTGATAACTTTGATTAAATTGTGACACCGACCTTTTGCTACAAACACGTAGGATGTAGTTTCTAAGTATTCTAGATGGTATGTGCTGTCTTTTTTGATAGCTACAAGCAGCGTCGTCTCGCAGCGAAATTTAGGTGACAATGAAAATTTACAGGAGGGATTACATGCTAGTCATTTTAATGGACGAGCAAATCCTTGCCCCTGAGCAAGTTTGCCCGTCTTGTTTACTCGCTGATGGGAGCGGCCAACCCCGTTGGCGTGGTGGTCAATTGCGCTGTGGTCAAGCTATTCGCAAACTTACTCAACAGCAGCCAGACCAATATGAATGTGTAATGGGCTTTCGCATCGCCCATATAGAATAACTGAATTTACCAGCAAGACCAAGCAACTGCGTTATCCTAAGGTCAAGTAAGTGTTGAAATATAACCATAGGAGAATGCACAATGACTTGGCGCGGGTCTACAACTGTTCCAGATCGGATTTTTGCTTGCTTGCCTTATTTGCTGCCCTTAATTGATGGTTTAATCTTTGGTCGCTATTTGTTTACTCAGTTTCCAGTACTACAAGTCCTACTTTTACCGCTCCAACCAGTGCTAATAATTTACGGTAGTTTGGGACAATTGGGGCAACTAATCGTATTTTTTGCCTTGTTCCTACTGGTGGTAAGAAACGAAAAAATTAGTCACTTCATTCGTTTCAACACAATGCAGGCAATTCTTTTGGACATAGTTATATTTTTGTGTTCCATATTGGTGCGAATTTTAGGACAGGTTCCTGGTACTGCCTTTGCAATTGAAACAGTGGCTAACACGATTTTTTTGGGTGTAGTGGTAGCAGTTGGATATTCAGTTATCCAGTCTTTGATTGGTCGTTATGCAGAAATTCCAGCGATTTCTGACGCAGTGTACATGCAAGTGCGCTAGTGGTTAACGGGTCGCTACGGTGTTTTCCAGGCGACCAATACCTTCAATTTCTACACGGACGCGATCGCCTACTTGCATTGGACTGACACCCTCTGGCGTTCCTGTAAGCACCACATCCCCCGGTAATAGCGTCATCACTTGACTGATATAAGACACTAAAACATCCGGTGAAAATACCATCTCATCGATACAGGCAGATTGGACTGGGTTGGCGTCGTCATTCAGGAAAGTCTGCAATCTCGCACCTGGATTTAATTCCCGCACAATCCAAGGCCCCAAAGGACAAAAAGTATCAAAACCTTTGCCTCGCGTCCATTGACCATCTTTTTTTTGTAAATCCCGTGCTGTAACATCATTAGCGATGGTATAGCCCCAGATTTTAGTTTGGGCTATTTCTGGCGTACAGTCAAAAACGCGATCGCCAATTATTAATGCTAGCTCTCCTTCGTAATCCACTCGTTGCGATTGGGGAGGATATTTGATTTCCGACTCAGATGGAATAATTGTCGTGGGTGGCTTCAAAAAAATTAGTGGTTCAGAAGGCACTGGAGTTCCCATTTCCGCAGCATGATCGGCGTAATTCTTCCCCACCGCCACAATTTTTGACGGAGCGCAGGGAGCCAAAATGTGATAATTCTCTGGCGTTAAAATCAAATCAGTGGGTTGTCCTTCTAACCAAGGGGGAGCATCTAACACCTGGACGTTGAAGGATGGTTGTAGTAACCCATAGTAAATTTGTCCTTCTTGATTTTGAATTCTTACATAGCGCTGCGCCATAACCTCGATCGACATCCTTTTGTCTTTGATTAAAATCTGTAAGCGGGTAGTAGCAATCCTCAGTTAGCTTTTTGGAGAAGCGATAAAGCCTTAAGCAAAAAAGCGATCGCTACAAATCCCCTTTGAAAAAGGCTAAGCTGATAGCTGAATCAATTTGCTGGCGAACCAAAGAAATCTGGGGTCGGCTCCCGACCTAATATTTCAATAGGGACATCCAAGAAATGAAATCCAAAGTTCGGCGGATTGGCTAATGAAACAAAATTGAAAACTGGTAAGATTATAGTTCCTTGTTGCTTCAGATGTTGATGAATACTGGTATTTTGAATAAAAGTAAAGTATTAATTGACACTAGCAGCCATTTTTTGCCCATAAGGAGACTAAAAAATATGACCACAAGTTACGAAACAATGTACATCCTGCGTCCTGACTTGGGAGACGAACAGGTAGAGCAAGCAATTGGCAAATATCAGAATTTGCTGCGCGAACAAGGCGCTGAGGATATCCAAATTCAAAATCGTGGTAAGCGTCGTCTGGCTTATGAAATCAAAAGACACCGCGATGGGATCTACATCCAATTAAATTACACTGCACCTGCAACAGCGATCGCCCCCTTTGAACGCGCCATGCGTTTGAGTGAAGACGTGATTCGCTATCTGACCATTAAACAGGAACTCGAAGAAGCGAAAACTGCCAAAGTGGCTGCAAATGCAACTGCATAGAAAATAGGGCACGGGGCATACTAAGAAGACAAGGGGAAAGGGAAAGGGGTAAAGGGAAAAAGGGAAAGACTAAATTTATTCCTTTTCCCTTTCCCCTTTAACCTTTTCCCCTGCCCCATGCCCAATGCCCAACCACCAATCCTCTTGAATAAAATTTTGTTTTTTTATTTACCAGTAACTTGGTTGGTAATGCTAAATTAACAAATACTTGCCAAAGGTAGTACTCCCGCAGTTATACCTAAGACTGGACAAGATTCTGAATGGGAGCGGTAAGCTACTGTGAGTCAATCTAATACGTCAAACATTCAAGTTCTCTCTACGGAAGTATCGCAACTACGCCAAGAGTTGCAACTCCGCGACCAATTAGTGCAACAGCTATCTCAAGAACTCTTCCGGCTGGTAAAGGGTAATACTAATTTTATGCCCCAGCAGCCGGAGGTTGAGCGTGACAACACGCAGTTACAAGCTTTGCAAGAACAACTCCAAGCTGTGGAACAGCAAGTGGCATTTTACCAAGATCAAATTACGGCTCGTGACTCCGAAATTTATCAATTGCGACAGTCAGTCCAAGAACTAACAGATCGCACTCGGATGTTGGAGCAAGTTGTACAAGAACTCCCTCAAATTTACCGCCGGAAATTTGAGGAGCGCATGACACCAGTTAGAGAAAAAGTGGCAATGCTACAACGAGAAAACCGCCAACTCCAGGCGGAACTGCAAAGTGTAAGTTATCGTTTAGCAATCAAAACCCGTAATGCTAGTCACAGCGGTATTGATTTGCCAAACTTTCCTCGTCCCGCAGGCGAACAAAATCAAATTTCAACTCCCCAGAATGCCTAAAAGAGGATTTTTGAAAACTAGTAGCTGAATGTGTCAAAAACTTTTCTTTAAAATTCATCCTACTTTCCTCCTTTTGAAGGAGGAAAAGCAGGATTTTAGATTCGCCTACTGCCCTTTTATAAGCTAGTTTGGGCGAATGTTCGCAGAAGGTATACCAGTTTTCAAACATCATCTGAGAGTAGTCTAAAAACTTTGGTTGCAAGAAACTGGGGAGTCCAGGAAACAATTGCATCTGTTGTGACCGATTTTGCTGATTTTCGGTACTACATCAACAGCCAGGAAACTATGAGTTTTCCTCAACATTGTTTTCTAGAAAAGATAGAACATTAGCCTGCTAGCACCAGACTTTTTTCTTTGACGATGTGAGGATGCACAAAAAGTTTAAATAAATGCAAAATTGCTTGACTCCGCCATCCTTCTTCAGTTAGATTTATATATCAGCCTGCTAGCACCAGACTGTCATTCTTTGTGGTACTAAAGATATCTTCATAGGTGTCAAATATCTCAAACACTGTGTCTAACTGTGTAAGTTCCAAAATTAGTCTCACAGGGGTTTGTACGTTGCATAGAACTAAACGGCAGCCTCTTTGACGTGCGGCTTTTAACCCTTTGACTAGAGGAACTAAACCAGAACTATCCATAAAGTTAACTTCTGCCAGATCGATAACCCAGAGTTGATTAGGTTGGGGCACAATCCCAGCCATTTGTTCGCTCAAAGCCATGCCACCTTGCAAATCAATACTTGCTTGGGGTTTGAATAAAATAACTTGAAGTTCTTTCGTGAGAGTCATGAATTTAACAGGGTAGTTGGAACACTTGAAAAAAAAACGAAAAAAGACATAAATACATTTCCTCTTTCAACAGCAAAATTACTGTTTTACCCAGATACCCAGGTAATTCCAGCTGTGAAGTTGACAGAGTTTTTTTCAGTATTCATGTCGTATAATTTGTAATAACTTTTCCCAATATAGGCATAAGCGCCTAACAAATTCGGTATCAACCGTATCTTTTACGAAATTTTCATAATTTCACCAGAGATTTATAAATTTTTTATAAATTATTTTCGCTGTTGTTACGAAATTATGGG
>NZ_JACKZU010000365.1:0-8188 GCF_014222165.1 Nostoc sp. 2RC | reverse complement strand
CCTTTCCCCTTTCCCCTTTCCCCTTTCCCCTTTAACCGAACCGTATTGAACTGACAGCAGTTTAGAAGTAAGTAAAATACACAAAAGACACATTAAATCTTGTGAGATACCCTGACCACCCTTGTATATCTCATTTAGATGGAATATGCTGTAAATTCTACCTAGAAATGATATTTTTAACGTATTTTTACCTAGAATTTTTTCAAATAAAAATCTACGTAAAACTGCGTAATTATGGCAGCAATCTTTATAAAATCTTTATCATTTTTATCTGTTAAAAATAACAAAGGATTATTTACAATAAAAAATAAACCCTCACATAATTTTTTATTAAAGATAGCCATAATTTTTATGACCGTAAACAACAGGGAATTTCATACATAAAATTTGTCAAATTTAACCTTCCTAAGCCATTGAAATTCTAAAATGGTAGCTGAATTTAAAAAACAATTATCCCTGATTGTAGGCTGGAGCAGAATATTCACAACCGAAATCAGGTTATACAAGGTTTATATATGATGGCTGACTTTGCACAAACGGAAATAGAACGGAGATTAACCTTATATCAAGTATTTCTCAAGATATACGAACACCACAGCGGTCTTTTAGAGGAGATTCTTCAGCTAGAAAACCTATATCAACCATCATCGAAGAAGTTGAAAGCATATTATGTAAACGGAATAGTCGATACTACTGCCGTTTATTTAATAACTAATTTGTGCGACAATCAGACCCAAAGTTTACGACAACCACAACGGATCTGGACAATAGGTCGTGGTCGCAGCAGTGGAATTTGTGTTGCTGATAGTTATATGTCTCGTCGCCACGCTGCGGTTCAATATATTGATGGGGAAGGCTTCTACTTGATTGATTTTAATAGTACTAATGGCTCATTTGTGAATGAGCGACGTGCTGTTGAACCCATCAAACTTAAAGATGGCGATCGCATTCGTTTGGGTAGCCTGACTTTAAGCTTTTTTATCCAAAATAAGTGCTGTGTTCTACCAACTGTAGCAATGGAGTTATTGATGCAGTTGACGAATCGTAAGAGTGATAACAAACCAGAAATGCTGACTTATCGTGGCGATCGACAAAAACTTCTAATTGAACAGCAAAATGATAGTTTAGAGATTTTGAAAAATTCCGGACTAGTTGATAAGATTGATAACTGGTATGAAAACTTCAGTTCAGAACAAAAATCAGAAATTTTAGACCGTCTTTTTAGTAAACAAAAACCCTATAATCCCAGTTAAAAAATTGACAAAAATGGTATTGCACGCAGAGAGAAGTTTGAGCGGCGGCTTCCGCCGTTGGCGGAAGCCGCCGCAGGTATCAAAATTTCTCCTAAGGGAGACGCTGCGCGTAGCTTGCTTTCCGTTCGCGTAGCGTCTCGTAGAGAAGAGAAGGGTACGGTGGGCGCGGGTGAGCGAAAAAAGGTGTGGGGAGTGTGGGGAGTGTGGGGAGTGTGGAGGGTAATTTTTTGGATACTTAGCTAGAAATCCCACACAAAATTTCGTTCACCCGGTGGGCGCAAAGACGCAGAGGAAGAAGAGAATCGTTACGCACAATGTTATGCTGGCGTTAAAATCCGTAAGTTCTGTGTAGCTGACTAGATGAGACCTTATCATCAAATCCCGATTTTTGAGTGTGGCGAACCGTTAGTAGCGATTCCTTTGGAATTGTTTGCGGTGGAATCTCCCCATCCTTATGAAAAGTTAGGTGCGCCTTATGGCGATCGCTCTCCTTATTATCTCCGTCAAAGTGTTGTGGAAAATTTGATTGCAGCACAAAATTATCTGGAATTGTTGCATCCCCAGTGGCGCATTCAAATTTTTGATGCCTATCGTCCCATCGCAGTCCAGCAGTTTATGGTAGATTACAGCTTCGCGCAAGCAGTACAAGAAAGGGGACTGACTGGGGTAGAGTTATCACCAAACCAAAGCCAAGAAATTTGGCAGGCGGTTTATGAAATTTGGGCTGTACCGAGTTTTGATGAAAAAACCCCCCCGCCTCACAGTACCGGGGCTGCGGTGGATGTGACGCTGGTAGATGATAGTGGGGAAATAGTGAATATGGGTTCGCCCATTGATGAAATGTCAGGGCGATCGCATCCCGATTATTATGCCAATAGCGAGCATCCAGAAGCAGAAAAATATCATACTCGCCGTCAGCTATTGCGAGATGTCATGTTAAAAGCCGGATTTCAACGCAATCCTAAAGAATGGTGGCATTTTTCCTATGGCGATCAAATGTGGGCTTGGCTGAATAATCAATCAAATCCAGTCAATGGTGTCACCGCACGTTATGGGCGTCTTGTATAGAAAGAATTCAGAACTCAGAATTCAGAATTCAGAATTAAATTTGGGTGTTGCTGATTGAAAATATGAATTAGTTTCACGCAAAGGCGCAAAGGCAAGGCAGCGCGGTCTTGGGGGTTTCCCCCATGAGCGACGGCCGCGTAAAGATTTGTTGTTTAGTCATATCGAAACAATGTCAATTCATACTCTGAATAAAAGGTGAAACCTCACACTAAATCTTTCCTACCGAAGGCTGCGCGAATAATAAGCGGTTATCCCTCACTTTCTGATTCTGACTGCTGAATTCTGAATTCTGAATTCTTCTTCAAGCATCTTGGGGATTTAATTCCCTTAATTCTTCTGTGGTGTAAGTCCCAATGGGAGTCCAAATTAGATAAGGAAGGAGTAACAGCGCCGCTAGTGGAGAAATTGGCAAAATGCAGATACCAAGGACAACGGCACAAATCAAACCAAAGATTCCGAGTATTTCTCCTACTTTGAGACTGCGAAACCTCAGCATTAAGGGTATGTAAGCGACGGTAATAACTTCCACCAAAAGGTATAAAGCCATTAATAGCCAAGTAATTACGCCTCCTGGATTTTTTTGCCAAACAATATTAGCTGAAATTGCACCACAAATAAAAATTACAGTCCAGATTAATGGAATTAGTGGCTCAAAAACTAGCCATCGAGGGCGACTTAACTGGGCAAACCATTTAACATCGCGGGGTGTGATGAAGAAACTACCAAGGGCGACGAAAAAAGTTACAGCCCCAATAATTATCCAAGACGAAATCATACTGCACTCTTGCTTTGTGTATTTTGTCAAGTCATACACTGCAAGTTTGACAATTTAGAGGATAGGTTTAATCATTCGCTGGTGCTAATCTTAGGCATCTTGCGGATTGAGATTAACCATCTGCCAAGTGGTATAAGTTCCGATGGGACTCCAGAGTAAATAAGGAACTAGTAACAGTGCTGCCCAACCAGAAATACTTAATACAGCAAGCATCAACAAAGCACCAATGAGAAAACCTGTGCCGCCGAGAATTGTGCCTATTTTGAGGCTACGAAGCCTAAACATTACAGGGGTATAGGCAATGGTGACAATTTCTAATAGCAAATATAAACCCATGATTAACCAGGTTGAAGTACTGCCTGGGTCTTTTTCCCAAACAATATAAGCCGACCAAGCACCACAAATAAATATTACAGTCCAAATAATTGGAATTGCGCCCTCAAAAGTTAGCCATCGCGGTCGTTGTAAGCGCTTGAACCACTGGCGATCGCCTGGTGTAATCGCATTAGCCGCTAAGGCAACCAAGAAAACCACACCCCCAATTACCATCCAAGATTTAATCATACCCCTTATCCTTTAAAAGCCCTATCTATCCCTGAAATATCACTCTTTATAGTCATATTTTGTCAATTTAGCTGCTAAGCGCTCATCATCCTGGAGTTTGATAACTTTTCATCGTTTGGCAGGATTTTAAATTATTTGTATTTGGTGTGTTGATTGATGAGTGTTGACTGATGACTGTTGACGGATGACTGATGACTGATAACTTAATTAATCTCCCTTGTCCCCCTTGTCTCAATACGGTTCAGATAAACAGTATGAACTTCCCTTGTGGCCTGGGAAAAGGTTAAGGGGTAAGGGATAAAGGATGTATTTGAAATCTTTCCCCTTTCCCTTTTCACCTTTCCTCTTTCCCCTTTCCCCTTTCCCCTTTCACCTTTCCCCTTTCCCCTTTCACCTTTCCTCTTTCCCCTTTCCCCTTTCGCCTTTCCCCTTTCTCATCTATTCCCTAAGATAACAACCCGATTCTGTCTCAAGATGGGGGTACAGAATAAAGGGGGAAAATATTCTGAACAATAGGGGGATCGGGTAATTAAATTCAACGGTAATTGATATGCAAAGTGAATCGGAAATGCGTTCGCTAGTACCAGAAACGCGAGGAATTGGTAATACTATTCGGCTGACGGGCTGGATTAGTTTCTGGGTGCAATTGGCAATTGGAGTGGTTTCTGTCTTAGCTTTGTTGTTTGCTTTGACTGGTCGTGGTTTGATTCATCAACAGAATGCTGGCCTTGGAGTTGGCATATTTTGGGCTGTATGCGGAATTGTGGTGTTGTTATTTAGTCTCTATTTGGATTTTCGTTACACTCACATAGGCAAAGCTTTAGAAAATCGCAATCCAGCTTTACATCCTAGTAAACCAGATACAACTAAAATCCTCCGTTTAGGAATAATTGTTAGTTTGGTAGGAATATTACTAACTCTCTTAGGTGCTGGTTCAACTATATTAGTGCTAGTGGCAAAATCTATATCTCAACCCCCAGGTGTGGCAATCACCGACCCTTACAGAATTATTCGACCGATGGATGTTTTTGTTGCTGTGGCAGACATTACTGGAATTGCTGCTCACTATGTGGGTACTGTAACCTCGTTATGGTTGCTGGAGCGAGTCCACCAACACTAAGGGACTTCCAAGTAAAAATGCTATTGTTCATTGTTGACTGTTGACGGTTCACAGTTCACAGTCAACAGTCAAGGCTTTAACCAAAATAGTTTATTTTTTTTCAAAAAAACAAATTTCTTTACGTCTCTGTTACCTGCTATACCTAAGGCTGTAAGAATGTCACAATAGCGATCGCAATCAAACAAATAACCATCGCCAGTGAACGCTCCTACTAACGCTTCTGCACAAACTCAAAATCGCAAAGCAGATCACATTCGCATTTGCTTGGAAGAAGATGTTCAATGTCATGAAGTCACCAATGGATTAGAACGCTATCGGTTCACCCATAATTGCTTACCGGAAGTAGACTATGGCGAAATTGACATCAGTACAAATTTTTTAGATAAATACCTGGGCGCACCTTTGTTAATTTCTTCTATGACTGGAGGAACTGAAGAAGCAGGAACGATTAATCAGCGCTTGGCTGAAGTCGCCCAACATTACAAAATTGCAATGGGTGTCGGTTCCCAACGAGTAGCGGTGGAAAAACCCCAGGTTGCTGATACTTTTGCTGTCCGTAAGTATGCACCGGATGTTTTATTATTTGCTAACTTGGGCGCTGTACAACTTAACTATAAATATGGCTTAGATCAATGTCTGCGGGTAGTGGATATCCTAGAAGCTGATGCCTTGATTTTACACATTAATCCACTACAAGAGTGCATTCAACCAAAAGGTGATATTAATTTTAAAGGTTTAATTGACAAAATTTCTAAGGTATGCACTAAAATGCCAGTACCAGTAATTGCCAAGGAAGTGGGTAATGGCATTTCAGCAGCGATCGCCAAGAAACTGTTAGATGCTGGAGTCACGGCCATTGATGTGGCTGGTGCGGGTGGTACTTCCTGGGCGAAGGTAGAAAGCGAACGAGCCGAAAATGCTTTGCAACGTCGCTTGGGGAGGACATTTGCCGATTGGGGTTTACCGACAGCAGAGTGCATTACCGGTATTCGAGCCATCGCCCCTGATGTGCCATTAATTGCTTCTGGTGGATTGCGTCATGGACTAGATGCAGCAATGGCGATCGCTTTAGGAGCAGACATCGCCGGTTTTGCAATGCCCTTCCTGAAAGCCGCAGCCGTTTCCCAGACAGCAGCAGCAGAACTGGCTGAAGTATTAATCGCCGAAATCAAAACAGTATTATTTTGCACAGGAAATGCTAATTTATCTCAGTTAAAGCACTCAGATAGTTTACAGCGCATACAATAAATTCCTTCTAACTTGAAATACGCAGCGAGATTATTTGTTGAGTCGGGAATAGGGCATTGGGCATTGGGGATTTTTTCTTACCCAATGCCTTGTTTGTTCGATGCCTAACCCAAACCCATAATTTCCGTTTACCATACGTAATCATTAGCTAGACATGATTAAATATAAAACGCTTAACGGAGTAATTATTTTTGTTAGCCTTATTTTGAATAGCATGAATCAGAGCCAGCAGCGCCAACTAATTTGAAGAATGATGGTGAGACATGGAATACAACACAACAATTGCTACCAATTTTGTCACAATAAATTGAAACTAGTAAAAAATTAACTTGCGTGTTGCCAATCACTCAGTAATTCATGCTGCTGTACTATTTTCTTCGATTTGCGGAATGGTACTTTCGGAGTACCAATATTCATCCCAGGAAAAGACTGTTTTTTAGTCTTAGTAGGTCTATTTTCTTGTGTTGTTGAACTGATTTGTGTAGTTTTCATTGCCAATTAGATGTTTGATTAAAACTTCAGCACCAATTTATAACATCAATTTTCAAATGGCAAATTTCTAAAGAGAGATAAAAAAATATATTGGGCATGGGGCATGGGGCATTGGGCATTGGGTATATTGACTGTTGACTGATGACTGGTGACTGGTGACTGGGAACTGGTGACTGGTGATATCATGTCCGCCTAATCACTTATCAAAAAAATTCCCCGCATAAGAGCGTCACTCCTAATGATAAGTCTTTAACTGGACATGATATGACTGGTGACTGGAAACTTCAGATTCTCCTTGTCTCCCTTGTCTCCCTTGTCTCCCTTGTCTCCCTTGTCTCCCTTGTCTCCCTTGTCCTCATGCCCCATGCCCACTTTACATAACCCCCATCTCTTGCAACCCTTGGCTTAGTCTTTTGGCTTCTTGGGGGTTATGCTTTTCATGAAGGGCGATCGCTTTTTTGAATGCTGTCAAACTTTCTTGATGATTGCCGGCTTTTAGCAGGACTACGCCTAAATTTTGATAGGCTTCGGCGTAGTTGGGATTTAAGACGATGGCATTTTTATAACAAGCGATCGCATCTGTCAATAAACCCAAAGCTTTAAATGTCATCCCCAGGTTATAATATCCAGCAATAAAATTCGGATCGATTTTCAAAGCTGCGATATAGGCAGTTTTCGCACCGTTGAAATCTCCTGCGGCTTTGAGTAAGTTACCCAGGTTGTTGTATGCTCCTAGTTTGAGCATGGGATAAATTGGCAATTTAATTGCTGTCTGATAATGAGAAATCGCCTGTGGGAAATTTTTTAAGCGACTGTAGGCAATGCCTAAATGATAGTGAAGTTCGTACAAAATATCGTAGTTTTCTTCACCGGCTGCATGACTTTCATTTATCCGCTTTAATCCTCGTCTGAGTAACTCCATTCCTTGGGAAATTTTCCCAGTTTCTAGATACAATGCCCCTAATTTACTGCAAACATAGGGATCGTCAGGATGAGTAGCGAGAAATCCTTCCATCGCTGTTGCGGCTTTGGCATATTTATTATTTTGAGCGATCGCACTTTTTTGATATCCTGTGTGGAGAATTGCAACTCCTGGTAAATAACCCACCTGCCAATGTGGTTGTTTGGTTAAAATTGCCGCCACACTATCATCAACTAAGGCATGGTAAGGACGGTCAAAGCGAATATCTGGATGATTGCGGAATAATCTTGAAACCAGAGAATAAGGAGATTGTTCTGCACCGATTTCCTGGCGCACAAGATTGAGTAACAGGTATTCTTCTCTAGCGATGGTGTCTCGCAATAGCGGTACAATTCCTGGCGTGAGAGTTTCATCAGCATCTAACACCAAAACCCAATCACCAGTCACATATTTTAAAGCTGCATTGCGAGCAGCACTGAAATCATCACACCATTTAAAATGATGGACTTTTGCCCCGAACTCTTGGGCAACATAAGGAGTGCGATCGATTGAGCCTGTATCCAACACTACCATTTCATCTACAACTTTGTTGACACTGCTGAGACATTTGGGCAGTGTTGCTGCTTCGTTTTTCACAATCATGCACAGACTCAAACTCATAGGCTAATCTTCGTTTAATTTAGTATTTAAAAAATTGTGAATGGGGCATGAGGGAGAAGGGGGGACAAGGGAGATGAGGGAGGTGG
>NZ_JACKZU010000364.1:0-8283 GCF_014222165.1 Nostoc sp. 2RC | reverse complement strand
AAATGTGATTGATTTAGCCTAGAGCTTAAGTAAAATGAGGCTCTGTTTTCTTTATATTTTCTTTACGAATCAGCTCTTAAATCAACCTGACGACAATCAGTTTGAATTGCTTTCTGTAAATCAGCTGCCTCATCATCACTCAAAATACCCGCAAATTTTGCTAAAGGATGATGACTACGTGTTGTCTGAACGCGATGCAAAAAATCTAACATTACTTTGACTAACTCATCTGGAAGCTCTGCAATTTCTTGGATAAGCTGCTCGCGGTTAGTCATATATTTGCCTTCTTTCGCAAAGTTTATCGTTAATATTATAACGAATCAGTCTCAAAATGAATTACACGCCCGTCGTAGACATCGCACCTTAAGATGTGGCGATCGCATATATCTAAATCTGGTTTCTAGCTATCTGTGTGATTACACCTGCGATCGATTTTTGGCATTGTTTACAAAATCGAGCGATCGCATTCCTGACAGTAATCTGTTGTAAGTCGCTATATATCTAAACTACTTTTTTACTTCCGTAACTTTCACTTTCACCTCACCCTGTCCCAATTGAATCGATAAATCTTGTCCTACTTCTAACTCAGCCGCATTCCGAGCGATCGCACCATTTTTCTGTCTCACCACTGCATAACCACGCTGCAATACAGCCTTCGGGTCGAGAGTTGCCAACTTTTGCCGCAACAATTCTAAATGTTGCTTTGCTTGTTGCGATCGGGCGATCGTTACTTGTACCAATTGCCGACGCTTCCAAGCTAGCTTCTGTGTCTCCTGCTCTAGTTGCCGATCTAACCGCAAACGTCGCAAACGATTCCGTAATCCTTGCAGTTTATTTTCAGCATTTTCCCCAAAGTTATGCACCGCCTCATGCAAAGCTAGAACTCGTTGCCGATGCTCAGCATACAATTGTGCAATTGCGGGTACAACTGTTTCCGCCGCCGCCGTTGGTGTATGCACACATACATCTGCAACTAAATCTACTAAAGATTCATCTCGTTGATGACCAATACCAGTAATTACCGGAATGGAACAATTAGCAACAGCTCGCACCACTCGTTCATCATTAAAGCAAGCCAATTCCTCAATCGCCCCACCACCACGCGATAAAATTAACACCTCGGCGCGCCCATCCCAATCAACTCGCTCAATTGCTTTAACGATGGATTCTGGTGCTTGTTCGCCTTGTACTGTGGCTGGAGAAAATAAAACGTGTAAACCTGGATACCTTTGCTTGAGAGTTTTTTGAATATCACCCCAAGCGGCCGCAGTTGGTGAAGTGACCACAGCAATGGTTTGGGGATGGATGGGGAGCGATCGCTTTCTTTGGCGATCGAATAACCCCTCAGCCAGCAAGCGATTTTTGAGTTGTTGATAGCGTAACGCCTGTAAACCAACACCAGCAGGTAAAGCCTGCCAAACTGATAACTGATACTCTCCCCGTTGCGGATAAACTCGAATACTGCCCAAAATAATTATCTGTTCGCCAGCAACGGGTATCTGGGCGAGTTTTGCCAATTGACTATTCCACACCACACACTTAATTCCTGCCGTACCATCCGTATCTTGCAGCGTGAAAAATAACCCACTGCGATGGTGGTTAGCACTGGAAACTTCGCCAGTCACCCAAACTTGGCGCAATTGTTCATCTTGCTCTAACAGCAACCGGATATAGTCCGTTAAACCAGATACCGAAAGTGCTGCATCCAGAATCAGAGAGTCGGGAGTGTCGAAAGTCATCAAAGATGCCTAAAAGCAAAAGCTTAATCAAATATTAGCAAATAACGTTAATTGATATATATGGGAATCCGATTTGATTAAACAAATTCAATGGGTTTAAGTCCCCCGGTTCTATAACCGGTCAGTTTTGTGGTGGGGTCTAAATCCCCATTACAAAACTATACTTCCGACTTCCGACTTCCGACTTCCGACTTCTTTAATGTTGATTAGCCGATCAATTCGCCAATTCTACTTCAAGTTTGCAAACTTATCTGTTGCTTCAATCAAAGCACTACGAATTCCTGGTTCGCTCATGGAATGACCCGCATCAGGAATTACAATAAATTCGGCTTCTGGCCAAGCACGATGTAATTCCCAAGCTGATATCATTGGGCAAACTACATCATAACGTCCTTGAACAATGACAGCAGGGATATGGCGGATGCGATGGACATTTGCAAGTAATAAATCTTCTGTTTCCAAGAATCCTTTATTGATAAAATAATGGCATTCGATACGAGCAAAAGCCGAGGCAAATTCATTATCGGCAAACTTTTCTATGAGTTCTGGATCGAAAAAAAGTCTACTTGTACTCGCTTCCCAAATTGACCAAGCACGCGCCGCTGTTAATTGGACTTGTAAATCTGGGCTAGTTAAGCGTTTGTAATATGCTGCAATTAAATCGTGACGTTCATCTTCAGGAATTGGTTTTAAATATTCTTCCCAAGCATCGGGAAAAATATAACTAGTACCTTCTTGGTAAAACCATTGCAACTCTTTTTGTCTGAGCATGAAAATACCACGAAGAATTAATCCCGCGCATCGAGAAGGATGGGTTTGACTGTAGGCTAATGATAAAGTGCTACCCCAACTACCACCAAACACTGTCCATTTTTCTATACCTAAATGTTGGCGCAGTTTTTCGATATCATTAACTAAATCCCAAGTGGTGTTTTCTCGTAATTCAGCGTGGGGTTTGCTTTGACCGCAACCGCGCTGGTCAAACATCACCAAACGCCATTTTTCTGGGTGGAAATATTGGCGATATAAAGGGGGACATCCACCACCAGGCCCCCCATGCAGCAATACAATGGGTTGACCTTGGGGGTTACCCGACTCTTCAAAATGAATGGTGTGTAGGTCAGAAACCTGTAAATTTCCTTCTCTATAAGGTTCTCTGGCTGGATAAAGTTCTCGCATTTTAGATATCCTATGGGCAATATAATTGTAGCGATCGCTATAACTTTAAAAAACTTGCAAACAATAAATTGTCCCAAAAGCAATGTGACAATTTCAGTAATTTTTGCCAGTGCGATTGAATAATATTTATATCAAAGCTACCGTACTTTTCCTGTTAAGGAATCTTAACAAATGTGTCCAGTTGGTGTTCGTACTAGTCA
The DNA here is from genome assembly GCF_014222165.1 of Nostoc sp. 2RC. Classification (NCBI taxonomy): domain Bacteria; kingdom Bacillati; phylum Cyanobacteriota; class Cyanophyceae; order Nostocales; family Nostocaceae; genus Nostoc; species Nostoc sp. 2RC. Next base: position 5,165 of record NZ_JACKZU010000364.1, on the reverse strand, counting down.
CTCAACTCATGCCTTAGAAACCGGCTTAGCAAAAATTTGGCTGATACTGGTAGGAGTAAACCAATACCAGGATGAGCAAATACCGTGTTTGCGTTATTCAGCAGTAGATTGTCAGGGTTTAGGAGAAGCATTAAACGCTGCAACTGCCGGATTTCCACAAAAGGATATCAGAATTTACCATGATTTTGCTAAACAGCAGCCACTCTTAGAAAATATCTCTACAAGTCTTAAAGAAGTAGCTACTGCGAGTAAATCAACCGACACTATTCTGTTTTATTTTTCCGGACATGGAATGCTAGAGCCATCCAACCGGGAGGTGGTATTGTGTCTCCAAGATACTCAAAAAGACAATTTAATCAATACTGGTTTGCAGTTGCAAGAATTATTGCAATTATTAGAAAATTGTCCAGCCCAGCAGCAATTAATATGGCTTGATGCTTGTCATAGCGGTGGTATGACATTGTTTGGCGCTAGGGGAGAAGCAACAAAAGACTCGCAACTCAACCCTACACAGGAATTAGTAGAAATTCTCCGCCAACGCGCTGCTAAGAGAAAGGGATTTTATGCTTTATTATCTTGCGATGGCGACCAACAATCTTGGGAATTTCCCCAACTCAAGCATGGAGTATTTACTTACTATTTAATTCGGGGACTGCGGGGAGAAGCTGCTGATTCCCAAGGTGTGATTGAAGCAGATGGACTTTATCGTTACGTTTATCACCAAACCCTGGCATATATAGATAAAACTAATCAGCAATTGCGGGTAATTAATCAGCTTAAAAAAAGCCGTGGTGAAAACCAAATTCATCCCGAATATCCATCCCAAACCCCGAAGCGCATCGTGGAAGGAACTGGAGAGGTAATTTTAGGAATCAAACCACATGAAACAGCATCTTTAAAACATCCGCGACAAGCATTAATTATCGAAGGATTTCCCAAAAGCCAAAGTGCTTTAGCTTTGAGTAAAATACTCAATACATCTGGTTACTTTGAAGTCAATTATTGGAGTGTTAGCGAAACAACTCCAGCTACCAATGTCCGCAAAGCCATTCAAAAGTGTTTGCTTTCTGAAGCTTTTTCTGAATCACCCAGTAACGTCAATATTGTGGAAGAAATCCCCACTGTATTTTTATATTTAAGAGGCAAGATTCAAGAAACAGAACAAGGAGAAGCTGTATTTATCCTTGCCGATCATATTATCATTAATCGTTCTTGGTTAAAAAAACAGCTACGCCGTTGTAGTTCGCAACAAATAATTATCCTCGATTGTCCTCAAGAAAGTGCCACTTGTGTATCTGTGCGGGATTGGGTGGAAGAACTGCAACTAGGACTAGATACTGAACAATGTTTAATTGCTGCTGCTGCGCCATCTTCAGAAAATCAACGCTTTGCTTCTTCTTTAGTAGACACCCTTAGTAAAGGCGTACAGTTTCCTAGCAAACCTACTATTCAACAATCTGGACTTACCGCAGCAGCTTGGATTACACAATTACAAATAGAGTTATCAGGTAGTGATATCCAATTATATTTTTGGTTAATTGGATTTCAAGGTGTGATTGAAGTTTTCCCAGGAAAAACTTTATTTTCTAGCGATACTTCCGAAGAAAAAGCTGAAGATATAGATGATTTGAGTTCATCTGTGGGTTTAGATTACACTCATTTGCGAGATTTATTGAAAGCTGAGAGATGGTTGGAGGCGGATCGGGAAACTACAACTTTGATGTTAAAAGTAGCTGGTAAAGCAGAAAAAGATTATCTTGATTTAGCAAGTGTGGAAAACTTTTCTTGCAGTGATTTATCTACTATCAACGGCCTGTGGGTTAAATATAGTCGGGGACGCTTTGGTTTCGCCGTTCAAAAAGGTATTTGGGAGAGTATTAGAGATACTTCTGGGGGCGATCCCGTGCTAGGTTTGATGATTGGCAATGATAATGCTATTGCTTCTGAAACTTGTATTGATTTTGCCAATCGTGTCGGCTGGCGTTTAAAAGATTCCTGGATAGATTATAGTCAGCTAAATGTAAATGATAATGCTCCCAATGGGCAATTACCTTACTTTGGCTTTTTTGAACAAGTTTGGCGAATAAAGGTATTAGGTGTTTGGGAATGGCATAGTGCGATCGCCACAGCTTCTTGGTGGCGATTATGTGTTGCTTTATTCTCTCGCATTCAAAGTTGTCAAATCAACTAGGGATTGAGTTATGGGTGATTGATTGTTAGTTATCAAAAAAGGATTAGTGACTAATGACCAATGACTAATGACCAATGACAGATTAAGATATGTTTTTCAGACAAGTTTTTTAATATTGAAGTGACTAAAGTATGGTTAAACTACCGTTATAATAGTCGCTTTGGAATACCGCTCAATGCATAGAAATACGAAAAGATTTGCTGCTATTTTTGTGTTGGTGTTTTCTCTGATTGTTTCTCTCAACTTTGCTGTTATCGCCCAAGATACTCAAAATGTTCCTTCCCTGAATCCTTCGGCATTTCGGACTTGTTCAGTTCCTTCTTATTTCAAAACTAAACAAGTCATTGCTGACAATGGCGGTGGCGAAGTGAAAATGGGCGATCGCATTAAGATTCAAGTCGAAGGATTATCAAAAGCAACAAATTTAACTGCTGGCGGTACTTCATTCGATCCTCGACAGTTAGTCTTGTATTTGAATGGCTATGAACTACAGGATGTATACGCACAACCAACCATTGTTATGGTGCGGAATACAGAACAAAAACTGGTTGTTGATGAAGATTGGTTAGCCTTTCGACTCGAACGTAATGACCCATCTGAAAATGTCTGGAATGCTCTGATTGGTAGACCCAAATATAGCATTAACGTGGTGGCTGGGGTAGGGTGTCCCAATAAAATTGCAATTCCAGTCAGCAATCCTGAGTCACCTCCGCAAATAAAAATAGTTTTATTTTCGTGGCGTTTTTGGCTTTGTCTTCTTCTAGTTTTGGTTGTTGTTTTATTATTCACCAGGTACTGCCGAAACAGTCTTCGGAGTTCTGGGATAGAAGGAATTTACTCGAAAAAAGAGGTGATTGATGGTCAGGAATTGTTGATTCCAGAACGAGTTAACATTGAACCCCAACAACGCAAAACCCGAATCGCTCAATTCTTTCTTGGTCGAAAAAAAATCAATCGCAATCCTTTTAGCCTATCGGTATCTCAACTGGCTTTTTGGACATTGATAATTTTTGGTTCTTACATGATTATCTACGGCATCACAGGAGATTATACCAATATTTTAAACCAACAATCTCTAATATTATTAGGAATTAATTCGGTAACTGCCTTTGGTAGTTCCTTGATTGATGGACAAGGAGATGAGAGTAAAAGAAAGGGTTCTCAACGCGTTTCCGAAGGATTTTTTATAGATATATTATCAGATATTAATGGAGTAAATTTTCATCGATTCCAAACATTTATTTGGACAGTTGCCATAGGAGTATTCTTTCTTTGGGAGGTCGGCAAAAATTTAGCTATGCCAGAATTTGATGAAACACTCCTGACACTACAAGGAATCAGTTCCGCTACATATCTGGGACTAAGAGGACAAGAACAGCATGGAATGGTAAAAAATCCAGAAAACCCTAAATCTCAAAAAGATAACTCATTTGAACAACAGCCCATATCAGAGACAAACTATACACCGATGACTGGAGAACAAGATTATCCACAAGAAAGTGATGCTTCTAGTAATTCTGGTTAAATTATACAAATTTTGGATTTGAGATTTTGAATTTTGGATTAATTCAAAACTTATATCTCAGGCTGATTCGATGAGCCTGGGATTTTTTTATTCAGCAATGATGATTGAAGAAGAATACAGAATTCAGAATTCAGAATACAGAATTCAGAATACAGAATCAATCAATAGGGGATTCAGACCCGCCACTGATTGTTCGCGTAGCGTCTCCCCTTGGGAGAAGACCACCAAATCCTAGATTTGGTGGGGGTGCACGCCGATTATTCAGACGCTCCTACGTCGCTCTAAGCGAAGCCATGCCGCAGGCTTTACGCTGCGCTATCCGCCAGTCGTACAAAATTCCCAAGCTGAATTCTGACGACTGACGCCTTTATTCTGTTTGATAAATAACCTCTAATTAAAAACTCAGATCCCAGGCTCATTATTGAGTGTTGACTTTTATGGTAATTCTGCACTTTGTTTCCGATTTTATTGACTGTGATTTTGCTCTGGGCGACTCATCGCCTAGTTATTACTATGAAGGGTGTTGTCCCGAAAGTGGCGATCGCTTAATATTACCCCGTACTCCATTATCGGAAGCCATCGCCCAAGGACTCATGCAATACCTTGGCAAAGATGACAATTATTCTCGTGAAGGCAAAATGTATGGCATATTATTAGTTGAATTGCCCAATGGCGAACAGCGAGTAATTAAGGCTTTCTCTGGTCTTTTACATGGTTGTAGTGTAATTGAAGGTTGGGTGCCACCAATACCAGGAAGAGATGAAGTTGCTTTCCTGGAAGCCTGCACCTTGGCACAGTTAAACGCCATCAAGGAAGAAATTCTCACTTTAAAGCAACTCCAAGAACGCCAGCACTATGAAACCTTGTGTAATGAGTTTGAGCAGCAACTACAAATAATAAGCGATCGCCATCGCCATTGCAAACATCAACGCCAACAAAAACGCCAGGAAATCTGCAATACCCTCACAGGAGAAGCCCTGGCTATTGCCCTTGAAGAACTCGACGCTGAAAGCCGTCAACAGAAAATTGAACGACGACAACTTAAACAGCAGCAAAATCAAGTTTTACAGCCTCTACAGCAATTGATTGCAGCCGCAGATACACGAATTCGAGAACTCAAACAACAGCGTAAAGCCCTGTCACGGCAATTACAAACTCAAATGCACGCCAGCTACAGCCTGACTAATTTTGCTGGGCGATGGCAATCCTTACAACAATTGATGCCACAAGGTTCACCCACCGGTACAGGAGACTGTTGTGCCCCGAAGTTACTCCATTATGCCGCAACACATCATCTCAAACCTTTGGCAATGGCGGAGTTTTGGTGGGGAGCATCTTCAGTCAATCAAGATAAAATCCAGGGAGAATTTTATGGAGCATGTGCCGAACGATGTCAGCCATTGATGGGGTTTTTGCTCTCCGGGTTGGGGATGGAGGATGGGGGGATGG
>NZ_JACKZU010000363.1:0-8301 GCF_014222165.1 Nostoc sp. 2RC | reverse complement strand
GGAATGGGGCATGGGGCATGGTGAATGGGGCATGGGGCAGAGGGGAAAAACTCATCTCCCCAGCTCCCCACTCTCCACTAGGGAATTGTTGATTGCGATAGTTTTGTATACAAGCGATCGTGGATTGTTTGGCATAATGCGATCGACTCACTATTACTAACAATGTGCCTCACTACTGGGCTATCGCCATTAAATTCACTAATTAGCACAGAATCTTGGCGATGTGCTTCAATACCAGACTCAGCTAAGAATTTGACAGCATCAAAAAAACCGCAAGTCACTACAAGCATTGGCACTTTTTCGTTTGGGAGTAAAATCACAGGAACATTGGCTAGTTGTAGTTTGAGTTTGGCAATCTCTAAATCTCGTTTTGATGCCAACTCTAGGACAATCGACCGGGGATCGAGTATGGCTGCCTTTGATGCCTTTCCTTCACCAATTACTGTTCCGATGCCATAATCATAGCGATTCTGGCGGCATAGGATTTGTACTCCTTTTTCTTTGGCAACTTGTACTGATTTATAGTGCAAGACTTTTGCCCCGCTAAGTGAAAAATCAATCGCAGTGTCAAAAGATACAGTTTCAAGTAGGCTAGCGTTGGCGATGAGATTGGGATCGGCGCTGTAAATGCCGTTGACATCAGAAAAAATCTCGCAACTTGCAAGTTCGAGTGTCGCTGCTAAGATGACAGCAGTGAAGTCAGAACTGTTTCTACCCAGAAATGTGGGACGATTGTGGCCATCAACTGCTTGACCACCAGGAACTACTACAATATCTACTTCTGTAAGTGCTTGTTTTAAAACTGCTGCATCAATTTTTTTGATTGAAGCATGGGAGAAGTTAGAGTCTGTCACAATACCTAGTTGATAGCCAGACAGCACTTTTACAGAAATACCTGTGGCTTCCACCGCTAAACGCAGCAAATTTGCTCCGATGGTGTCAGCAAGTGGTAAAAGTGAGTCGAGGGCTTCCGGTGATGGATTTGTGTTGACTTCCAAAGCGAGTTTATGAAACTCATCCGTCAAACCAGCCATTGCACTCACAACTACTACAAGCTTGTTGCTATCTGCTTCCAGCCGAGATTTGAGAAATGCTGCAATGGTATTGAAATCAGCATTACGTTGAAAAGTTGACCCGCCGAACTTAAGAACGCGGATTTGCATTTTATACGAATCCTCCAAAACATTTCAATCAAGGGGAGTTGATGGTTGATGGTTGACGGTTGATAATCAGCAACCACCGCAACCGGAATAATTTATTTTTTGGATTTCCCCTAGCAAGTAAAAAAATATTCCATAGATAGAAGAGTGTTCACAGTTAACAGTCAACACTCAACGCATGAACATTCCCTGAAATCACCTAGTTTTGAATCATTTCCTCGGCGATTTGGATGGCGTTTAAAGCTGCACCGATGCGAAGATTATCGGAAACTAACCAAAACCATCCAGCTTTGGGATTATTGGGGTCAATTCTGATTCGACCAACATAAACATGGTCGGGATTATCTATAGTTCGCGGTGTTGGGTAACCTTGGGTGGCTTCATCGCCATAAACTGTGACTTCTGGAGCATTACGCAGTAATTCAACGATATGATTGCGGTCTAAATTGCGATCGCATTCAAAATACACTGCTTCTGAATGACAATTAATAACTGGTACTCGAACACAAGTTGCAGAAACTTCTAAATCCGGACGGTTGAGTATCTTCCGCGACTCCTGGAGCATTTTTTGTTCCTCTAGTGTGAAGTGATTATCCAGAAGTACATCAATGCTAGGAATGAGATTGAACGCTAAAGCCACAGGAAAGCGCTTTGCTTCTGGTGGTTCTGATGGAGTTTTGATAATTTGTAAACAACCATTTTTGAGTTCTTCAATACCCGTGACACCACGACCGGAAGCAGATTGATATGTACTGACAATTACTCGCTTGAGGTGATAACTTTCGTCAATGGGCTGTAAAAGCCGTACTAAGGGAATTGTTGAGCAGTTAGGATTAGCAATAATTCCACTCTTAGGACGTTCTACTAAAAGATGGCGGTTTACCTGCGGTACTACCAGAGGTGTATCGGGATGCATCCGAAAGGCATTGGTGTTATCAATTACAAGTGCCCCTTGCTCTACCGCCTTACCCACCCATTCACGACTAATAGGTGTTCCAGCAGCAAAAAAAGCAATGTCAACATCAGTAAAATTAAACTCTGCTAAATCGTAAACTTCATAATCACGTCCGCTGACAGTTAAGCTACGACCGGCTGAGCGTGATGAAGCGACTAAATGCAAATTGGAATACTTAAAAGAGCGCTCCTCAAACAATTCTAAGAAAGTAGTACCGACAATACCTGTGGCTCCAACAATTGCCACACTAGGATTTTTTTGAATAGTTGGCATGGGTTTTCTCCATAAAAACTTACTTTGCAGTGGACAAATTTTAGATTTAACATCCACAATTTATTGATTAGTTCACATCCTTGAAATCAATTTAGTTGGAAATAATGACCAGTTTAAATTCACTGCCAGACTTGCAAATATAATCAGTGCAACACCAACTCCTTGTATTGGTTCTAGGATATGCTTGTAGACTAGATAATCACTAAGCATTGCACTAGCTGGATTAGCAAAAGTGAGAACAGCGATCGCTGGTGTAGCGAGCTTTTGGTAGGATGAATACATCAAAATATATACAATGCCAGTGTGAATTACACCTAACCCCAGCAAATAGTACCAGTGGTTGCCAAAAAGAGGAACTTTTTCCACAGACGCGAAGGGTAAAAGTAAAAATATTCCTAGTATCAAATGAATTAGGACGATGAGGTGGGGACGCACGCCTTCAAGACACTTGACAAGGATTGTAGTCAGAGCATAAAAAATAGCCGCTAGTAAGGCAAATAATATACCGAAAATATAAGAACTGTCGATTAATACCATCGTCAATCGCAGTTTAGTAACCAGCACTAACCCTAAAAATGCGATGGCAATCCAACCAATTTTGTTTTTAGAAATAGTAGTCTTTAAGATTAAACTACCTAGTATAATCACAAAAAAAGGTTGAGTATGATAGATAATCGTTCCTAGTGCTATTGAAGTGAGTGAAAAAGATTTAAAAATTAATGCCCAATTTAAAATAAGCGATATTCCACTAACTAAAGTCAGAGTTAATACTCGTAAATTGAAATTTTGCTGTTGAAAATATCCTTTAAAGTAGCAGAATAAACTTAAGAAAATTGCTCCAAATATACAGCGATAAAATATAACATTAAAAACTGCTTGATGTGACTCTTTAAAAAATACACCAACTGTTCCTGACACCAGCATAGCCACAGTCAGTTCAACAATTCCAGTATAAAAACCTGTCTTATTCATATTTAAAAAACTAAACATATTTGTATCAAAATAGAATTCAGGAGTCAGTCGTTAGAATAAGCTAATTCTGAATTCTGAATTCTTGAATTTACTTGTACCCCCATACCTGAAACAATCTAGCAAAGACTATAATACTTTCTTCGCTTTCAACAAGTTGACTTAACTCTGTCAAGAGAGAATCTACTTCCTTTAGTGAAGCAAGTTTCTCTGAAACAATTGCTTCTTTAATATTGAGCAATGTAATTTGAGGAATTATTTTTTCGGATAGTTTTGTAAATATCGGTTGCACTAAATTAACTCGAACATTTTTAAATCCAGAATCTCTCATTATTTTAGGAACCTTAGCACCAAGATCCACATTTCCACCTCTACGGTCAATTACTTGACGGTGTAGTTCTAGATATCTCGTAAAAGCCTGGGATTCTGGATAACAGTAATATCCTGAAAAATCTGTTTCTTCAACTATAGCCACTCCTCCAGGTTTTAAAGCATGATACATTTTTGTAGTTACTAGTCCGGGATTTGTTAAATGTGCTAATAAAAAGCGAGAATAAGCCAAATCGTATTGCGATTGTTCTTGAATATCAAAAGCATTTAATACCCTAAATTCAATATTCGTAAATTGCTTAAATTCTTCTTGTACTAACTGAATAATACTACTATCCATATCGATGCCCAGGACTTTCCCACTTGCACCTATTAATTTAGCTATCTCTATAGTTACGTCACCACCTCCACATCCTACATCAAGACTCTGCATTCCTTCGCTGATTCCAACATTTTTTAAAAGATTGTATGTACTTTGTTGTACAACATCAGCTAGAATTTTGAGACGGTCTTTACCTTTTTGTCCTCCGGAAATCACATAATTAGTTGTCATAGTGTATCCTCTAATGATGTCAGTATATTATTTTAAATCGAAAAGGCAAATCCATACATTTGAGTTTTATTAACATCATTCATTTGACGCGTGTCAATTTGAGTAAAGCCAAATTTTTTATACAGACTATGACCTTGTGTAAATTGAGTAAAAGACCATAGCTCTATATGATTTTTACCTTGTTGTTGTGCCCAATCAATGGCAGTTTTGAGTAATTGATAGCCGAAACCCAAACCTCGAAAATCATGCTTCAGATAAAGCCTGACAATTTCTGCTTCTGAAGATTTGATTGATTTTATGCCTATAGTGCCAATAATTTCTTCTTCAAGTAATAAAACAAAAAAAGCAGCAGTTTTTTGATTATAAATTTTATCAAAATTCAAAATATCTGGTATTTCTTGAGAAACTTCAAATATCAAACCATGCTCAGTATAAACCTCACGCATAATATTAATTATGCTAGGAACATCATGATTAGTGGCTAAACGAATTTGGGAATTAAAAGTTGTTTTTGCTGACATAATTAGCTACCCTCGTATTCATTTTTTTGGGTAAATAAGTTTATCAAAGAAGGGAATAGTGAACAGGCAACGGGCAACAGTTTTCTGTTCACTATTCTCGCTCCAGCAGAGTAATATCAGGTTCAGTTAAATAGTTATAATTAGGACTGACGCAAAGAATTTTGAATTATCAGTGATTATCCGAATTTGATATAAAATAGCCATTCACATCAAGCTATTTAAAATCCAAAATCTCAAATTGCATAACTGAGTAATTTAAGGTTAAGAAAAGCTTCAAGTCCTTCAATTCCACCTTCATATCCATATCCACTGTCTTTTACACCTCCCACTGGTGCATTGGGTGGTACTCCACTGAGTTGATTGATGCCAACACTACCTACTTCTAAAGCTTTGGCGGCGGCTTCTGCTACTATGGGGGAACTAGTAAAAACGTAAGCTGCAAGTCCATAAGGATTACTATTTGCTTGATGAATTGCTTCATCAAAATCGGCAAAGGTTACAATGGGGATGACCGGGCCGAATGGTTCTTCATTCATAATGGCTGCATCCTTTGGAACTTCAGTCAGTATTGTGGGTAAAAAGAAATATCCTGGTTTTCCGAGTCTTTTTCCTCCAGTGACTATACGTCCGCCTTTTGCTACTGCATCAGCAACTAAGCGTTCCATTGCTGCTATGCGACGGGAATTTGCCATTGGCCCCATGTCGGTGTTCTCGTCCATGCCGTCACCAACGCGAATTTTTTGTACGAGTTCTGCGAACCGTTTGAGGAATGGTTGATAAAGGCTTTCATGTACATAAATTCGGCTGGGTGCATTGCAACTTTGACCGCAACCTTTAAATTTATAAGCAGCGATCGCTCCAGCAGCAGCGTCAACATCTGCATCTGCAAAAACAATAACTGGTGCATGACCGCCAAGTTCTAGAGTGCAGCGTACTAAATGATCTGCGGCTAACTTTGCTAGTTGTTTGCCGACTGCTGTGGAACCAGTGAACGAAAGCTTCCTGATAATTGGCGAAGCTAGAAGGTGTTGAGAAATAACTGGTGGATCGCCAAAAACTAAATTAATTACCCCAGGCGGTAATCCCGCATCAATTAATGCAGTTGCGATCGCCACTGCTGAACTCGGTGTTTCTTCCGCAGCTTTGAGAATTATTGTACAGCCAGCAGCAAGAGCTGGTGCTATTTTGCGGGCACTAACAACCGCCGGATAGTTCCAGGGTGTAAAGGCAGCCACAACACCAATTGGTTCGGGTACGATAAACCTGCGATAATCCCTCTCAGGAAAACTCCGGGACTCTAAAATTCGTTCCGCTTGTTCGGCATTCCAAGCTATGGTTTCGGCGGCTCGGATCAATTCTTGGCGAGATTCCGTTAGTGGCTTACCTTGTTCGCAAGTAAGCAAAACTGCGGCAGCATCAATGCGTTCATAGAGTAATGTGGCTGCTCGATTCAATATCTGCACGCGAGTGCTGACCGGTGTATCACGCCAAGTGAAAAAGCTTTTTTTGGCAGCAGCGAGAGCTAAATCGACATCGGTTTGACTTGCATAAGCTACCCGTCCTATTACCTGTTCGGTGGCTGGATTGATTAATTCTCCAAAACGATTATCGCTGCCATTACGCCATTTGCCGTCAATTAACAAACCAAACTCTTGATTCATGGCTGAATTCTAAATTCTGAATTCTGCATTCTTGTTCTGTATTACCTTGCTACTGAAAGCGTTGCTGTCTTGCCAACAAGTGCTTCTTTGTTACAACCTAGTACTTGGGTATCTGGGCAGATTAAAATTAGCGCATACTGAGTGTAAGGTGTCAAACCAATTCCTAAATGGAACACTCCGTTACTACTACCATAGGTTTCGTTCATACCAAAGTTCCCTGGTAGGAGTTCGTGAGCGGTATTAATGCCAAACCCCATTTCCCAAATAATCCGGTAACGGGAATCCAACATAAACATATTATTGAGCATATCCACTGCTGGCTGAGCTGCTGGATGAGATGCCCGTAACTCTGTAATCACACCGTTAACAACGGTAGCAATTACGGCAGCATCGCGCATAGATTCGAGGGCTTTGTAAATTCGCGTTTGGTCTTCAGGTAAAAAGGAAACTGCTCCTGAGTGGACTGTAGGCTGACCTTGCAATGCAATTTCGCCGTTGACTGCTAGTCTGAGGCTGGCGTTAAATCGCATGATGTCATCTGGTAGGGCGCTGAGTTCTCCGCCTGGGGCGATTTGCTGCTCCCCCCATTCGATAAATCCTGCTTGTTGGTTCCACTCGTAACTTTCATCTAGGTGTTCAAAGATTGCTTTAGTACCTTGAACTTCGTTGATAATTTCCAGATACTCGCTATTTCTTCCCAACTCGAAGAAGCGATCGGCAAAGGCTTCTAGTTTTTCAGGATCGGTGCGCTCCATGATTCCCAAAAAATGCTGAATCGCCGACAATGAAGTTGGTGTGGAATTGCAAGGCATAACTACTAACTTGCGCTGTCCGAGTTTTTCGGGTGCAGGAGACTCCAAGAAGTATTGGGGAGAAATAATAAGAACATGTGCTGGTTCTGGAATACTCTCGTCTAGTAAATCTTCAAGCGATCGCTCGGCATCATAAGGGACAATCTTTGTAGAAATGTAGTCACTATCTTCTGCAATTTGGAATTCATTTACCAAAGAAGAGTTAGTAATCAGGCAGAAATGAACATCTTTGCTAGAGCCATATTGCCGAAGGAGTTGTGGACGGATGAGTATAGTTTCCATCTTGATAATATCCGTAAATAGAAAATGTTGATTTTTTACAGAATTTACTCAAAAACAATTTGAAATACTATGGTCAATTGATTTTTATATTTAATACATTAATAGGAGGTATTTATCCTCCTATTAATTGTTTAATACATTGAAATTGCATCCTCTAACGAGAATTCAAATTTACAATTTTTCTGAATCCTTGAGGCTGATTAAAACACCTATGAAAAATGCAATTACAATGCTCATCGGCTAATTAAAATATATTAGCCTAACAGTGTGCCGAGGTAACGACCATTCTTGTTTACTTTCTTCATGGTGATTTCTCCATTTTGGTTAATTTTTGCTGGAAAGGGTTATTTAAAACCCAAAGATGCAACTTGACTAGTAGTTAGCTAATGGAAAAAGATTAGCCTAACAATGTGCCAAGGTAACGACCATTCTTGTTTACTTTCTTCATGGTGATTTCTCCATTTTGGTTGATTTTCGCTGGAAAGGGCTATTTAAAACCCAAAGATGCAACTTGACTAGTAGTTAGCTAATGCAAAAAAATTAGCCTAACAATGTGCCAAGATAACGACCATTCTTGTTTACTTTTTTCATGATTATTTACCTGTTTTGGTTAGCATCGATACTGCTTGTACAAGCTAAATTGAACATACAACTATTTTTTTGAAAAATCAAGCTAATAAAAGATATTTTTGGTTAAAAATGAAATATTTTTTTCTTATTTTTAGACATGAAAAATAGAACGATTATCTAACAGCAAAAACAACAATTGATACACTGTATTGCAT
>NZ_JACKZU010000362.1:0-8348 GCF_014222165.1 Nostoc sp. 2RC | reverse complement strand
GGGTGCCGTCAGGCGGGTGGGGTATCTGTCGCAAACATTTTTTGAATCGGTATAATCTAAAAAAATAAAATTCAGTTCGTAGTAAGGACTTTAGTCCTTTTTTGAGAACTAAATTTCTCTCTGCGAGACGCTACGCGTAGCTTGCTTAAGAGGAAGGCTACACCACAAACTTTTAATTATTTACCCTGTTCTACTTATATCCATTTATCTGAATTTTTCATATTTTTTCGCTTAATTTCCTTTAATCGATCCGAATGTTTTTGTAAAATCAATAATGCTTTAGCTAAAAACTTTTTGTCTTCATTAGTGAGCCGTCTTGTTATAGCTTTATTTGCTAACTGCTTCTCTTGCAGAATATATGAAACCAGAGAAAATAATTCTTCTTTTTGACGAGTAGAAGTAATTGTTAATATGGCTTGATTCAGCTTTGCTTTTTTGTCAATCAAATCAATAATTGGGTTATTCATATACTCTAAACTATTTGATATGAAAACATTATGATTATTAATCAGTTTGCCATTTTGGATATTTTTAATATTATTAAAATAATAATTCATTGCTGATTCTGCTAAATTAATCAGCGTCATTTTTCTATCTGTTAAAGTTCTTTCATTAGCATCATTATCTAGGTTTTTTTGTTCTAAAATAAATGAAGTAATATATAATAACTTTTCTTGGTCGTATTCATTAAGTTCCCACAGAGCCTTGTTAAAGTCAATGCCTTTTTGAATGAATTCAACAGGATTATCAAAGATGAGTTTGATAATTTCTCCAACTTGATTTAGTTCGACATCAAATTCTTTGGGAACAAAACTAATGAATGATTCGTTTCCTGTAGTATCTTGTTTATTTGAGGAGGTGGTGAGGAATTCGTTTTTGGCTGTATTTTCTGAGGAATTATTATTATTAATAGCAAGGCGATCGCCAGCACAATGACCACTGCCAAAACCAATATCCAGATTCCCGTAAGACTTTTTTTTTCCGGAATTATTTCCCAATTATCATTAAGCAAACGATTTGATAAACCTCTCCAAACGTTAGCTTCGATGAGAGCAGGTTTTGTTTTTATACTTGTCACTACAATTAAAAGTCCATTTCTTTGAGGCAATTTATGGCGTTCTAATTCTAAAGCTAATTCTTCCCTTAATTTTAAAAAATTCTTCCCGATTTTTGGTTTTAAATCTGCTTCATAATTATCAATAGCTTCTGGATTAGCTAATCGACTAATTTCTTCAAATAACACAGTAAAACCGTATTCTCCCCCAATTGTTATAGCTTTATCAACTTCTTGTTGTAGCTCTCCCCTCAAAGCCCGGACAGTTAGAGACCTTAGTGCTTGTTCGTTATTTTCTGGATATATCCACACAACAGAGTTACGAACTCTACGCCCCATAAAATCAATTCTTTCTTCTCTGGCTTCTAATGCGGTGACTAATAATAATAGTTCGCCATTCGACCGAATTAAAATTATTGATGGAACTTGGCTATCTATCATATCAGCCACACGAAATGCAGTTCCAGAATTATCCAAAATTTGTGTTTGTAAAATAGGAGGAATTTCTGGAACTTGATTGTCTTGTTTAATTTTTAACCAGCGATAATCATACTCTTGATTGATTCCCCGGCTTTGGACATAAAGTTGCATAGTTTTAAATCCTAGTAAATATTCTAGTAAATATTTAGTAATTGTTCGCCTTTAATCACAACAAAACCTCCTGTGGTTTTGCATCCTCGTGCAAATTCATCTACGGCTTTTCTGAGGTAATCATCTAAACTTAACCAACCTCTAACGAAGCTAAAAAATCCCCAACTGCGATTGCGCGAATCTAGATGAAGTTTGAGTAAAAATCTGAGGAGATAACGCAGTAATTGTTCGCTATCTTTAGGATTATAATAAGCATCATGTCTAATTTTGCGAAAATAAAAGTGTGGGTTATTTTGGGAATCAAATTCAATGCGGGAAAAAACTACACTACCAACTGTTTGAATAGGAGTAATTACACTAACAATTAAAGGACTTAATTTTTCTGAATTGAAATGATTAAATAAATTTTCATAACCCTTTTTTACTCGGTCTATTAATTCAGATGCAGATTTATCGTCTTTTAAATATTTCTCACACTTCACCGGTGCAAAAATTACTAATCTAGGTGAATCCAAGTCTTGAAAAGCAGCATTGAAAAGATTTTTTATTTGTTGAGGGCGATTAATTTTTTCGTGCAAAACTCCTTTGGGGTCTTCCATTAAAGCTGGAGCATCAATGGCTATTAAAACTGCCACTGAGTTCTGAAGAAGTTCTTTCACAAATTGTTTTTCTTCTGAAGTTGCACTAGTTTCGTGATATTTGCCAGGATAATCGCGAAAACACAATTGTAATGATGGAGCTTCACCTTTTTTCCCTAAACCAAATCTAAAAGCACGTAAGGATTCAGGGCCGGCTAAAGCTTCTGTCCCTTGAATACCTGTTCTTCCTCTGGCTTCAAAAACATCGATTAAACTTTTTAATTCAACTAAACGGTCTTGTAAAATAGCTGCACTATCATCGTCAGGAGTCAGTTGAAGATTAGTTAACCCAATATTACTTTCAAATTGTTCGTACATTGCTGTTAATAATGTAGTTTTTCCCACACCACTAGGCCCCAGCATTGTAATTTGAAGTTCTTGCATTCCAGTCTCTTTCCTTGATTAATTGAGGAATTGCATTGCGCTTAATTTATTAGCCGTAGCAGCACATTCTATAGAATCTATCCACTCCCGCCTGGTTCTGGTGCGTTCGCCTAATTGCTCAAACTCATCACACCAGACTTCAGAACGAACTTCTTCTAAAAATATCCGCCATTCTGTTTTAGCGCCTTCAGCACGAAGAACGCGGTCTAAAAATTCTTCAACAATGGCAAAAGCAGCTTGGCTAGGTTCAGCTAATAAATCATCTAATGCTGTTCTACATTTGTAAATAGCTTCAGAGTGTAGTGCTTGGAGACATGATAAAACTTCAGATGCACAAGGAGAAGATGAGAGTTGTAAAGATGTTTCATCGGGAGTTAAATCATCTAAACGTTGTCTGATACGATGTTGAATCATTCCTCGATAGGAAAGCTCAAAATCAGCAAGAATCTGGAATCCTAGTTTTAAGCGACTAGGTTGACTGGGAATGAGTTCGTTGGGGATATATGCAGCGATCGCGTTGATAAATTCTTCCCCACGAACATCACTTACAAATCCCAAACCAGCTTGATTAATTAATACCTCAGATACTTGACCTTTCACCCGATCTAATCCCTGTTTTAATCCTTTATCTAATAACAGGAAGTGCTGGGATAAATAAGCACGAACTTCATTTAAATATTCATAATATGCATTGGGATAACCACCAACACGGTTACGTCGAGTTTCAATTTCTGCTTCTGTGGGAATTCCACTATCTTGTTGACAAGTTTTTAAAGCTGCTTCAACCTGTTGTCTAAACTCAATATTTTGAGCATCACGCTGTTCTCTTAATTTTTTTAACAGTGCTTCTAAACCAGTGGTTAAATTATCCCAAAGTTGTGCAAATAAATTTTCAAACAAAGGAAACCAGTTTTCTCCACTCGCAGCTTGTTCTAATACTTGACGAGCTTTTTCTAATTCTACTGCCACTGTATTTTGTAGTTGCACAAGACGTTCTTGACACAGAAAAGCATATTTACTGTCTAGAATCGTAATATTTTTTGCTAGATAATCTAAAATTAATTCCAGCACTTGATTTGCTTCTTGGGGATTGGCACAATTGGCAATAACATGATTAACAACCTGAATATGCTTTTCTGAAAGTGTTTGAGCAAGGTCTTGACAGTTATACCAATTATCGCTGTTATTGGATGTAGAATCAGTCCGATTCAAAATTAGAAAAGACCATAAATTTATCGGTAATTCTGTGATTGCATTGGCCGCAATATCATAAAGTCGTACATCCACATCTGCCCAATAATCACCAGAGGATTTAGGCATACGCACAAAAATTACTGCATCTACATCATGTGCTAAAGTCTTAACTAAACGCTCTTCATCACCAATTCCTGTATCCCCTAATCCTGGCATATCTACCAAGGCAATCTGCCCCACCGCTTCATGAGGAAATTTACAAGTGATTTTTACCTCTTGTACTGCTAAGTAATTAAAGAAAATTCGCTGTCCATCAGTGGTATCTTGAGCCACATATTCGCGAATTTCTGTTTGGCTAATACGTCGGGGTGAAGTTACTTTTAGCAGGTGGCGGTATTTGTCTAAATTAATATGATATCGCCGCAAATGTTGATACATTGCTCCCGGTTCAGCATATTCTGTGAGTTCAACTGGTAAAGGAGGTAAGGGATGATTGGCAAAGGCTTCTAGGGTGATTGGTTTTAAACCAAGACGCAATTTTTCATAGTAAGGTGCTATTACTTCGTCTAAAAAAGACCTTTCAGTATGAAACCAAACTTCTCCATAAGTAGCGAAATTAGAATTATGGTGAATAGTGCTACGAACTCCAGTACAATGTTGGCGATCGCCATCAGGAATTTCCGCTGATGTCAATCCTGTCAAGCTTTGCAATAAACGACTTTTACCTTGCCTTGCCCTTCCAATTACTCCAATATTTAAAGTATTGCGATTAAAACGAGTTTTGAGTTTATTTAAAGCAATTAATTCCGCTTCAATTTTTGTCTGAAGTCCAGAAAAATTTAAGTTATGCAACTTTGCGATAACTGCTTCTTCATCAATTTTTGACAGCAATTGTTCGCTGTGTTGTTGAAGATGATGTAGTGCTAAGCTTAGAGAGCGAAGATTACTTTCTACACGTTCAATTTTATTCACTAAAGGACGACGTTGCTCAATAATACTGATGATTTGAGCAGTTTTATCTAGATTCATAAAATTAGGATGTAACCAAAATAATTCCTTGATAGCGGATGTCAAACTTTTGCTATAAAAGCCATCATCCGTGAAAGTATATGATTCCTGTCTAAATCTAACTAATTTTAGTAAGTCACAGCAACTTTTCAAAATTCAAATCGACAAACCCATACAGAGTTGATGCCAATCTCCAGAAACAATATCCCATTGCCTCTGTTGCTTTTGCCTTCTACTGAGAGTGCAATCACCTCCCTACAACTACTATAGGCTAATCATGGGAAAACACCCATCCATGAAAATTTTTGATAACGTAACGAATTAAAAAGTATTTGCGTAATTTTTTAACTTTGTACTGAAAAGTACTTTCATCATGCATCCATCGCTACTCATTTGCATGGTTAGCGCTAGGATAGCTATGTATTTTTTGGAAGTATAAATATGGCTCAAACTTTTTATGTAAATCCAGTGGCCGGAAGCGATACCAACCCAGGTAGCCAACAAGCCCCATTCAAAACTATTACTCAAGCCCTGAAGGTAGCTACAGTTGATACTAAGATTCAACTGGCAAATGGTAATTACAATGCAGCTAGCGGTGAAGTGTTTCCCCTAACCATTGCATCTGGGGTAATAGTGATAGGTAATGAAACTAACAAAGGAACCAGTATTTTTATTGAAGGAAGCGGTACTTTCCTGAGCCGTACTTTTGCCGCTCAAAATGTCACTTTTGTGCTATCTGATAAAGCCGAACTCCGGGGAGTGACTGTCACAAATCTGGCTACTCGTGGTAGTGGTGTCTGGATTGAATCAACCGCCCCCACTGTTGCTAATAGCACCTTCACTCAATGTAAGCGGGAGGGAGTATTTGCTACAGGGGACGCTAACCCAGTTATTCTAGGTAATGTGTTCAGTGAGAATGCAGCTAATGGAGTGGCGATCGCAAAAAATTCTCAAGGACAAATTCAAGGTAATACTTTCTTCAAAACAGGTTTTGGTATTGCCATTAGTGATACTGCATCACCCATACTGCGAGATAACAAAATTTATGAAAACCGTTCTGGAATCGTCGTTTCTGGTAGCGCCCGTCCCGTCTTGCGGAATAATCTGAGTGAAAATAATACCGATGATGGTCTAACTGTAATTGCAACTGCCCTACCAGATATCGGCAGTACCAATAATCCAGGGGGGAATACTCTACGCAATAACGGTAAATTTGATTTGCAAAATGCCAGTTCCAACAAACTGGTTTCTGTGGGAAATACAATCGATTCGACTAAAGTCACAGGAAAGGTAGAGTTTGCTGATTCTCCAGTCCCAACGCCAACACCAACTCCAACGCCAACACCAACTCCAACACCAACTCCAACGCCAACACCAACTCCAACGCCAACACCAACTCCAACGCCAACACCAACCCCTACACCAACCCCTACGCCAACTCCAACCCCTACACCAACTCCAACCCCTACACCAACCCCTACACCAACTCCAACACCTACACCCACACCTACTATTGAACTAACAGATATTAATAATCATTGGGCGGGTGCATTTATTCGGGAATTAGTCAAATTTGGGATTGTTAATGGTTTTCCCGATCGCACATTTAAACCTGATGCTACAATGACGCGGGCGCAATACGCTGCATTAATAGTCAAAGCTTTCAACCCATCATCAAACCGCGCAGCTACTAAATTTAAAGATGTACCAGCAGACTTTTGGGCAGCCAAGGTAATTCAGCAAGCATATCAAGGTTTATTTCTTTCTGGTTTTCCTGATAATACCTTCGCCCCTAACAAAAATATCCAGCGCGTGCAAGTGATTGTCTCTCTGGTAAATGGATTGGGATTATCTGCTAATGGTACAGCAACCAGCAAAACTTTTGATGACCAAGGAAAGATTCCTGATTATGCTAAGGATGAAGTCATTAAGGCTGTTCAAAAAGAGATTATCGTTAATTACCCGAATCTCAAACAACTCAATCCTACCCGCGATGCTACGCGGGCTGAGGTTGCTGTGATGGTATATCAAGCTTTGTTAGATGCTGGCCGTGTAGCGGCCATCGATTCACCTTATATTGTGAGTGCGTAAACTCCTTTGTTTAGCTTTGCAACACATCAATAGACTTCTAAGAGAAGTCGGGAAAAGGGGAATGGGAAAGGGGGTGCATGTTTGTTATTTTCCCTTTCCCCTTTAACAACGGGGACAAGGGCACAAGGGGACAAGGGAGAAATTTTAATAATAAGTGATTATTGGAACTTGATATTAATTGAGTCTTAAGGAGGTAGCGATCGCACCTTTTGTAAATATATTTTACTACTTAAGATGAATTCCAGTAAAACAAATTTGTATTTAAGATTACAAGTACTAAAATACGAGATTTGCAGGTAATTAATTTTCCCTGCTACTAAGGAGTAATAATGATTTTAAGTCAAAATCAACGCGTTGTAGGCGTATTTATTCATCGTCGAGATGTAGAACAGGCACTACAGGAATTGAAAGATTCTGGTTTAGCGATGGAGAAAGTATCTGTAGTTGTACAGAACCCAGACCGCAATTATGACATTGCCAATAGTGAAACTGGTGATAAAGCTGACGAAGGTGCAACAGTAGGAGGACTTTCAGGCGGTGCTGTTGGTGGTTTGACTGGTTTATTGGTAGGCCTTGGGACTTTAGCGATTCCTGGAGTCGGGCCAATAATGCTGGCTGGCGCAGCTGCAACTGCTTTGGTTACAACTCTTGTTGGGGCAAGTATTGGTGCTGCTACTGGGACTTTTGCTGGTGCATTAGTTGGTTGGGGAATATCGGAGGATCGAGCTAGAGCATATAACGAGCGAGTAGAGGATGGACACTATTTAATAATTGTCGATTGTACATCTTTAGAAATTGTTCAAGTAGAAGCAATTTTACAGCGTTGGGGTATTGAAGAGTTCGGCATTTACGAGCATTTCAATACTGAGTATGAAACTACAAATTATTTGAACACAACGACTTCTGTTAGCGCCATTCCTAATAAAACTGGAATTCTGACCAAGTATGCGATTAATTACTTCGATCGCATAGATAATGCTGAAGCGGCAATTAATGATATGTTGGTTGTGGGTTTTCCAGCAAGCCAGATTTCCTTAATTAGCAAAGACTTTCCTCAATTGATTGGCTCGACAGGTGTTATTTTAAGCGATCGCTTTGATGCCTTGAGGCTAGGAATACCAGATGAGTGGGCACGTTTTTACAACGAACAAATTGAACAAGGCAATTACATACTCATCCTTAGTGGCACAGACAACGATCTCTATGACGTTAGCTTAATTTTGAGCAAGTATGGCGTTCAAGAGTGCCAAATTTATGACCCGATGTTAATTCGTTCTTAAAAGTACGTGCTGCTATTAACATCGCAAACTTATACCATTTTGGATTTTAGATTTTAGATTTTGGATTGTGAAACAGTTAGTAGTAATCGCTTTTGGCTATACATCTGT
>NZ_JACKZU010000361.1:0-8349 GCF_014222165.1 Nostoc sp. 2RC | reverse complement strand
CCCCATGAGCGACTGGCGTTAGCGTCAGCGTTAGCGACGAAGGAGCGTCACCCCGAAGGGGTTAAAGGGTAAAGGTTAAAGGTTTTTTCTTTCCCTTTTCCCCTTTCCCTTTCCCCCTTAACCGACAAGTATTGAGTGTGGAGGGTAATTTTTTGGATACTTAGCTAGAAATCCCACACAAAATTTCGTTCAGCAAACTATACATGATGACCAGCATCAGCAACTTCTGAGGCTAGCTTTTCAGCCTAAGCTACAAAATCACGTCCAGCCACCTATTTCCGCATCAGTCAAAGGCTTCTCTAATTTGGTATATTCTGTCTGAGCAGCCCGCAATACGTGTTTCATCTGCACGGGTTCGCCGGCATCGGCGGCGAGAAAAGCTGCATTTAAGGCTATATTGCGGATATTACCGCCAGCCACATTGAGCCGTGCCAGTTGCATTGCATCTAAGTCTGCGGTTGGCGTGTTTGGTGGAAAGACGCGTCGCCAAATCTCGGCTCGTTGTGCGGTGTCGGGGAAGGGGAATTGCACCACGAAACGAATCCGCCGTAGGAAGGCTGTATCAATTGCACTTTTGAGGTTAGTCGTCAGAACTGCTAAGCCTGGGTAGCTTTCCATACGTTGCAATAAGTAGCTGACTTCGATGTTGGCATAGCGATCGCGTGCATCTTTAACTTCACTACGTTTACCAAACAAAGCGTCAGCTTCATCAAATAACAAAATTACTCCACCTTGTTCGGCGGCATCAAACACCCGTCGCAGATTCTTTTCTGTTTCGCCAATGTATTTACTGACTACCGATGACAAGTCAATGCGATACAAATCTAAGCGCAATCTATGTGCTAGCACTTCTGCTCCCAAGGTTTTACCTGTGCCGCTACTACCTGCAAATAAGGCGCTGATTCCCAATCCCCGCCCTCCTTTGCCAGCAAACCCCCAATTGTGATATACAGTACTCCGTTGCCGCACGTGGGCAGCAATTTCACGGAGTATTTGTTTCTGGGGTTCTGGTAATATCAAATCGTCCCAATCTCCAGACGGCTCGATTCGTTGGGCGAGTTCATCTAGGCGCGGGCGTGCTTGTATGCGGCAAGCATCCCATAAAATATCGCCAATATCGGTTTCTGGTTTTTGTGCTAGTTGCCCTGCGGCTTCTGCACAGGCGGCGCGGATAGTTGCAGCACTCAAATTAAACTGATCCACCAAGGCTTTCACTTGCCCGTTCATTTGTGGTGCAATCCCCGCTAATGCATCTTGCCAAACTCCACCTTGTTCTTTGATTGTTGGTTGATGTACGTCAAAACTAACTACTAAGCCCTGTGTGAGGCGCATTCGTTCCCGACTGGTAACGATTAAAAAGCCGTTGACGCGTTCGATGAAGTGAGCGATGGCCTGGAGTCGTGCTGTATCATTGCTATCGAGTTCGTTGCAATCTAGGAGTAAAGCACACCTACTCAAAATTGTCTCGCGAGTCCACAACCGAATTAGATTGTCCAATTCACTCGGTGCTTGGGGAATGAGTTGTGTGGGCATTATCCACAAACTCAAACCCTGGAGTTGACAAATTCTAGCGGCGATCGCGCGTTTACTACTATTTTCCGCACCACATAATTGTACAATTGGCAAGCTATTTATCTTATGAGCTTGCGACCATACAGCCGCAACCCGCTTTGCCAGTTCTTCGTGGGACGGTACTAAATCGCCGACTTCTGGTAATGGTTCAATGATGCCAGCTAAGCGTTCGTCAAGGTATTGGATGCCCGTGAGGTAATGCAAAATCCGCTCGTCAATTCTCAAGGGACTGAGGGTGAGGGCGTGGGCATCACCAATTTGAATTAACCGCCAGTGGCGTAGGGGAGCATTTGGGGCGATGGCATCCCAGTGGACGTGGGGTAAAGTTGCTAAAGCTAAACTTATGGTTGGGTAGGCTCGCTGGGAATCGCCGTGTACTTTAGCACACAATTTGCCAAAATCTCCATTCAATTCCATACCTGCACACAACAATAGCAAATTGCTCTCAAAGGATGAGAGTCTAAACATGTTGCAGATTCTATCCAACGCCGATGGTGCAGGCATAGCAGCAGCAGCTTCTTGGAGTGCTTGCTGTAAATTTTCGTAGTTTTTTGCTTCAGATTGATTTTGCGAACTGGCAATATGATTTTCTAAAATCCCCCGGACTACGGCTAGGGCTGCTGATAGGTAGCGGTAATTTGCTCGATCCCAATCGATAGTTGTAGCGTTCATGAAATTGTTACCTGTGGCGAATCATATTCTCCAGACTGGTTTTTGTGCAATGGACTTTCTGCGCCATCTACCCGCACCCGCACAATATAAGTTCCTGGCTTGATATTTTTCACAGGAATAGTAATTGCATCAGTATCTTCACTGCGCGATGGAACCAAGAAAGAGTAAGCTACCAAACTTTGGGCTGACACATCACTGAGGAGCAAAACTATACGCTGCGCTTTGCCTACTTTGGGATGGAATTTAACGGTAATTTCTGCTGAACGTAAATTCTCACCGATGTTTTCCACTCCAGCAACGAAGGCCGTAATTGTGGGATGGAGGACAAAAGCTGCAACGTTTGATTCAACTATCCCTTCTATTTGTCCGATGTTGCCCATTGGCAAATGTACCACTTGGATACTTTGCACGCTTGGGTACAAATCTGCTGGTACTAACAAGCTGATTTGCGTTTCCTTTACATCTTGAGGAACTAGTAATGTCTCAGTGTTACTCAATCGAATTCTGGTGATATCACCGCGTAACCGCTTTCCACGAATCATTAATGTTGTGCCAGCAACAATCATTTGCTGATGTTCGGTTTTTTCCAGAGGTATTACTTGCTCGATATTCGGTTGAGACAAGGGCATCATGTAAAAGCCTTCAAGGTCATCAGATTTGCTACTCTCAATCAATACCATTGATGCTAGATAGGTAGCTGAAGGTCGATAGTGAGTTTGTAAGGCAGACCATAACTTAGAAGTTTCTTCCATATTGAAAAACTCTGGAGTGAGTTTGATTTGCCCAATTGCTTGTGCTAAATCAGATACAGACACCCCAGCCACAGCTTGGGAAAAAGCTGTGGAAGTATTAGTTGCGGTTGCATTGATTAAAGTATTTTCAATAATATCCGTTGTAATACATGGTGTTTTGTGTAACAAATGCATTGCATAGCCTAGTAAAAGCTCTGCCTGAAAATCCTTGGCTCCGTAGGCCGTTAATAAATAGTGGAGATCCAGAGCTAACGGAGGAGTCGTAGAAGGCAAATTTCCATTTAGACGCGAGTGCCTGCTGCGAAATTCCTGGGATACCCAATCGACATTGCGATTCTGCGTCACTTGATAGAGAAAGAGGTTGAGTTGAGCGCGTTCGTCAGCTTCAACTGAAATGCGATCGGGCGGTAGGGCAGTTACAATTACATCACCAACACTAGCAGCGATGGGATCGCTGACTAAACCGTTTTCCAGCAAAACTTTTAGTACTGCTGTCACTGCGGCTATAGAGAGTACCTTACTCATCCTCGTTCCTCATGGCAATAGCACATTTTAATCATGTACGCCAGGACACATTCACAGGATATATTTTGCAAAACTTTAAATATTAAGGACTGGGAACTGGAGATTGGGAACTGGGTACTATGAATATACTTCCAATTGGCGATCGCTAATTCCCGATCCTCGTCACTGATTTTTCGTCCGTAGCTCAGTGTTTCTCAGGAACTAATTTTAGCTACGGCAAGTCCTAAGCTTAAGCATTTTATCAAAATATTCCTATTATTTTAAGTTTTTAATA
Source organism: Nostoc sp. 2RC (assembly GCF_014222165.1). Lineage (NCBI taxonomy): Bacteria > Bacillati > Cyanobacteriota > Cyanophyceae > Nostocales > Nostocaceae > Nostoc > Nostoc sp. 2RC. Next base: position 4,554 of record NZ_JACKZU010000361.1, on the reverse strand, counting down.
TGCTAGGCTGAGTATAATTAGATAAGAATGAGTAATATAAATTACTAAGATTTTACATAATCAACATCAAACAAGCAAAAAATTTGTAATACTGTAAGAAATGAGGAGCCTAGTCAAGATACTTTGTTCCTAATCTCTGAATTATTACGTAATACTGTAGAATTGCTATTTGATTTTTGAAACAATTCCCTACTACTGGCACAGCCTGGTTCCTGATTTCCTGCTTTCTATGTCTACCTCAGCTGTAGGAGTTCAAAAATCAAAGTCGATTGCTATAGTCCTATCTTGAACTAAACTTAACACCTTCAAATAACTTTAGGATGGGTTCCCCCTGATGAAATCCCCACCTTCTTCAAATTCTTGGAATGGTCGCTTCGTAGGTGATAACCAGCGGTATCGTTTAGACCGACGGTTAGGCGGTGGTGGCATGGGAGAAGTCTTCCTAGCAACGGACATCCGTGTAGGTCAGCAGGTAGCGTTGAAGTTGCTCAAAGATACCCTGGTGGCTTCACAAGAAATGAGAAAGCGTTTTGAGCGTGAAGTAGCTGTGTGTGCAGCACTGCAAAGCGACCACATAGTAAAAATTAGTGATTGTGGAATTACTCCAGAAGGTTTTCCATTTTACGTAATGGAATATTTACGGGGACAAACCCTCAGACAATTATTGCTGCGGGAAAAGCGCTTACCTGTGGAGCGCACTGTAAAAATTATGGCGCAAGCTTGCAAAGGTCTCCAGCTGGCCCATAAAGGAGTAACTCTGCAACGGGAAGCAGGAAAAACCGCCGAGCATATTCAAGTAATTCATCGCGACCTGAAACCAGATAACATATTTTTGGTACCTACGGATTTGGGAGAGTGGGTAAAAATTTTAGATTTTGGGGTTGCCAAAATCCGTAGCGATTCCTCGGAAAATACTGGGATTACAAATATTACTAGTACATTTATTGGTACATTTCGCTATGCGCCCCCCGAACAAATCCAAAGTGATAAAAATTTGGATGCTAGGGGTGATATTTACAGCTTGGGGATTATCCTTTATGAAATGCTCAGTGCAGCCGATCCATTTGGGATTAGCATCAAGGGTAATCAAATCAGCGAAGCTTCTTGGGTATTAGCTCATGCTTACGAGCCACCTAAACCATTGCGGGAGCAACCAGGCTGCGAGAATTTGCCCGAACAATTGGAAGCGGTGGTGATGAAATGCCTGCACAAAAATCCAGCTAACCGATTTGCCAGTGTAGAAGAACTCGATCGCTCTTTGCAAGCTGCTGCCAAATTTGCCACCGACATTCATAGCGTACCAGGACGGGCTATTGTGCAGCCGCCACGACCTCTCCACAACCAAGGCTCAAATCACGAAACAGTATCAAACGACGATACGATTCTTCGCCCTCCAGCCCCCTACAATCAAGGCTCAAATCACGAAACAGTATCAAACGACGATACGATTCTTCGCCCTCCAGTCCCCTATAATCAAGGCTCAAATTACGAAACAGTATCGAACGACGATACGATTCTTCGCCCTCCAGCCCCCTATAATCAAGGCTCAAATTACGAAACCATTCCCAGACAATCCAACGACGACACCATTATTCGCCCTCCAGACGCCTATAATCAAGGCTCAAATTACGAAACATCCAACGACGACACAATTATTCGTCCTCCAGACGCCTATCATCAAGGCTCAAATTACGAAACTATTAACAGATCCTTTAACCCAGTGGAGCAAAACCAACCACAGAATTACAATTCTCAACAAACTCCTGTGAATAACCCCAATCCCAGCAAACCGGATGCGACCTTATTTCAACCGCGACCTGCATCCAATCAAGGTGGAGTGCAACTACCACCAGATAAAACCTTATTTCAACCGCGACCTGCATCCAATCAAGGTGGAGTACAACTACCACCAGATAAAACCTTATTTCAACCGCGACCCGTTTCTCATCAAAATACACCGCCAGTACCAACAGATAAGACCTTATTTCAACCGCGACCTGTGTCTAATACTAATAGACCAGAACCGTCACTAGATAAAACATTGTATCAACCGCGACCTGTATCTCATCAAAACAAACCCCACGTACCAACCGATGAAACTATTTATCAGCCAAGACTAAATCAGCACTCAGCTACGGGAAATACTCCTAATTTCTTGCGAATCTTGGGAATCATCTTAGCAATTGGACTGACTTTAGGAGTAGTAACCTTTATATATACTCAAATCCAATCTTCTCAAAACTCGACTAACGAGCAAAGTTTGTCAAATAGCGATCGCATCCACAGCTAATATTTGGCTAATGACATATATAGCAATCCTATTGGAGTTGTGAAAAATATTAATGTTGACTGTTAATAATTCTCACATCTAAATATCATGTCCGCATAATTAGTTATGATTCCCACAGCCATTGCACCCCACCCCCTAATTACCTCCCCGAAGTTCGGGGAGGGGAGACAAAGCATAGCTTTGTTCATTAGTCAAATCGGATTCCTATATATTTTGATGACATCATCTTGCTTTTTTATTGATTATCAGCTTCGCTATTGTTGACTACAAGATACTTACTATTTTCTTGGCGTAACTTAGCATCTTCTTCGTTGTAAAAGAATGACAGTAAAACAAACCGCCGTCCGTTGATGACTGGGGTAGCCTCATGGAGTAGCGAACAAGAAAAAATCACCGCTTCTCCAACATTTGGAGTATAAAGCTGGAGTCCATATTCTGGAAATAGTAAATCACCGCCTTGATAAGCGCCAGTATTGAGATTTAATGACATAGCAAACCGTCGGTGAGCAGTGCCTTTTGTAGTATTATCGCGATGACGATTAAAAAAGCCTTTATCAGTTGCTTCGTAACAAGATACTAGGTAGCGTTCAAAGCGAGTGATGGTGAATTGAAAAGCCTTTTCAATTTCTGGTTTAATCCGTCGCATAATCAGATAATTGATTTGCTTTAATAATTCAGGTTCAGAAATTAAATAGTCTCGACGTTTTTTAAAATCATAGTCATAAACTCCAACTGTTTTGCCATCGATTTGTCGCATAAAACCAGACTCTTGACCACCGTCTGCTTCGTATAAATTGATTAAATGCTGGCAAAAACTTCGGTCTAAAACATTTGGTATAAATAAAACAGGTGCTTGTCTATTTGCGGGAATATTTTCAGCGATCGCAGGTAAAGTTTTGATAAATTCAAACACTTCTTCGCAAGAATTAGTATTAGTAGAAATTGGCAAAATTTTGATAATTCGTAAATTTTCATCTAAAACAAAAATTGTTGGTTTATATTGTAATTCATTACTTTCTTGATTCCTTGGTTGACAAACACCATATTGAAAGCTAACTTTCCCTTCAAAATCCCAAAGAAATTTGAAATAAGTTTTATTTTCAATTAATTCTGCCAGAAAAGTGTCATTTGGGTCTATGCTGACACCAAAGAAAGGCACTTTGTAGTAAGCAAATTGTTGCTGCCTTTTAGAGAATTCATCAATAATCTGGCGACTATAATTGTTTTTTGAGCTTCCGAAAAAAAACAAAACGCTACGGTATCCACCAACCGAGTTAAAGTGAAAATTCGGGTTTGAGGTTGAAGGAAGAATAAACCAGGGAATTGGGTCGCCAACAGTAAGAGGTTGCATAGAATTAGGTAATTTTAGATTTTAGATTTTGAATGTTTGATTTGTTTCACGCCTCAATCACATAATTTACAAATTTCTGATTCAATCATTTTCGATGTGATTACAAATGACTAATGACTAATAACTAATAACTAAAAAGCAAAATTAGTATAAGCAGGCTTTAACTTTTGTAAAAAATTGAGCATAGCTGAAACTACAACATCCGAAGACTCAATCAAAAAGCCATGACCACCACGGTCGATGACTACAAGTTCAGCATTAGGAATACCTTGAGCAAGTTGCTGGGAAAACTTGAGTGGCGTGAGAATATCTTGTTTCCCAACTAAAACTAAGGTGGGACAATGAATTTGTTGTAGGCGGTCTGTTGTATCAAACTCAAGCATGGCTTGGCTGTGCTGATAAAGTGAATGAGTCCCAGGTGGGAAGGGATATTTGATGGCAAATTCAATGAGACCTTCTATCATTCCAGGAATTGAATAGAATGTATCTGTAAATATCCAAGGCAAGACGGTTTTTTCATAGAGTTTCAAGTCTACATGGTTGAGAAGCTCACCCCAAGTTTTTATGATGCTGTTGAATAATTCATCACCTTTTGCCAAAGATGAAAGTAGCATCAGACTTTGTATTTTTTGAGGATATGCTAAAACTAATTCTTGGGCAATTTGACCGCCCATTGAATGACCTGCTAAATGTACCTTATCAATGCCGATATAATCTAACAATGCTGCAATATCATCAGCCATTTGTTTAATATTATATTGACTTTCAGGAGCAGAACTCCGGCCCATACCCCGGTTATCTATGCGAATAACTTGATATTTTGAAACCAGAGACGGAATAATCAGCGACCAATAAGCATGATCGCAAAGAAAGCCAGCTATTAATACTAAAGGTTCCCCCGTTCCTTTAATAT
>NZ_JACKZU010000360.1:0-8394 GCF_014222165.1 Nostoc sp. 2RC | reverse complement strand
TCTCCCCTTTCCCCTTTTCCCTTTCCCCTTTTCTCAATAATTCATCAACCTTGTGGATGACCTTTACATTTTTGAAGTTACAAATGATTCATCTGTTTGATAGAGGGAGTAAATATGTCCACTTGTGAAGATGGGGGATAACCATTAGAGGTGGACAAAAATGGCTAAGGCTAACCCAGTTGAAATTCAAAAACACTTGAAGGGTGTTGACTATCCTGCTAAAAAGCAAGATTTGATTCAACACGCTAAAAAGCAAGGAGCAGCTAAGGAGATTATCTCTTTGTTAGAGAAAGTGCCAGAAGAGAAAGAGTTTGACAGTCCCACGGCTCTTAATAAAGCTTTAGGTGATATAGATTAGGTTATTGCCCTGGCGGGGAATAATCTCCTGATTTCCCGCCACTTTTACTGATTAACCGAACTGATTCAATTTGAATCGATTTTTCTAACGCTTTGGCCATATCGTATAAAGTTAAAGCCGCAATAGAAACGGCAGTTAAAGCTTCCATCTCTACACCAGTCTCAGCTTTGGTTTTGACTGTGGCTTGAATTTCATAACCCGGTAGTTGGGGATCGGGTATGACCTCAATGGCAATTTTCTGCAATGGTAACGGATGACATAAGGGAATTAAAGCAGCTGTTTGCTTAGCTGCCATAATCCCAGCCAACCTCACAGTTCCCAAGACATCCCCTTTGGCAACGTTTCCGGCTTGAATTGCGGCAAAGGTGGTTGCCAACATCCGCACCTTGGCGGCGGCTACTGCTTGGCGCACCGTAGGTGCTTTTTCGGATACATCCACCATCTGCGCTTCTCCTCGATGGTCTAGATGGGTTAAGTTGCCAAAATTAGATGGAAAATTATCTTGCGTCATTTCGGGAAAAGGTGTTAATATAGTTTCTTGTCAAGGGCGTGTAGCTCAGTGGACTAGAGCACGTGGCTACGGACCACGGTGTCGGGGGTTCGAATCCCTCCTCGCCCGTTTTTTAAAGTTAGGACTTAGCAAACACAACTCCTAACTTATAATATTTAAGTTATTTATAGCGTAGGTATCTGGGATACGACCTAAGGCAAAACGCAAGGAATGAGCTAGGTTTTTGCTGGATTTGGTGAAGAAAATCACAAGTGCCAAAAAAGTGATGGCAGCACCATAGCCAAACATATTGCGGTAGCCTACTTGTTCGGCAATGGAACCCAGAAGAGGAGCTGCGATCGCAATTCCCAAATCAAACCCAGTCACGCAGATAGCAAAAATTCGCCCGCGTTCTTGTGGTCGCGATCGGTCTGCCATCATCGTCACAATCATCGATATAACTGTACCACCACCAGCACCTTCAAAAATTGCCGCCAGCAAGAAACTGCTTACACTGTGAGCCTGCCACAGGAACATCGACGCTAAAGTATAAGAAATTATACCAAAACTGATAAATAAACCACGACCCAGGCGATCGCTGGCTTTACCAGCAAATACCCTAGTACTAAAACTAGAAATTGCTGCAACTGTAAAAAATAATCCGCCGTTAAAGTTTATCTGAGTTGATTTGATAAATAGAGATACAAAGGTGTGTACTGTACCCGCAGATAAACCAACCAGCAACATAATTAAAGTGGGAACTCTTACCCGTGGGCTATTGAGAATTTGCCAAAAGTTTTGATTACTTTCCTGAGTTTGTTCCTGTGGCTGTATTGAGGGATTAGTCACTTGTACAATTGCTAACAGAGCGAAAAAACCCAACTCAGCAGCAACCAAAAACAACACTCCGTAACCAGTTGTAGCCTCTAAATAACCTCCCAAGGCAGGGCCAATTGCTAAACCAATGGGAGTTGCTAGGCTCATATAACCAATGATTTCGCCACGTTTTTCAGGTGGAGCCAAATCTGCGATTAACGCACTGTAACCAGTGGTAAAAGCGGCAATACTAACGCCGTGAAAAATCCGTACAAAAATCAATAGCCCGATAGATTGGGTTGCCAAGTAACCAAAAGGTGCGATGGCAGCTACCATCGTACCAAGCAACAACACAAACTTTCGACCGCGTTCATCAGCTAATCGTCCCAGCATCGGGCGAGTTAGCAATAAACCAAGGGCGAAACTACCCGTCACAATTCCAATTTGTTGTTTAGTTCCGCCCACATGGTCAATATAAAGCGGTAGAGTTGGCAAGAGGGAAGCCAAGCTCGACCAAAATAATAAACCTGCCGTAAATAAAATCAGCAGCGAAGTACGAAAAATCATACTTTCAGCCTTAATTTTTCAAAAAATAGTCTATTTCAGCATTTGAGCATCAATATTAAGCATGTTTTTCTACCCATATTGATGCTCAAGAGTGAGAGTCAAAATTCATCTCTATCCTACATCTGAAAGTTCTCTGACAATTGACAGCAGTTTTTATTTGCATGAAGTAACGTTCAAATTTCCATGCTTTTGGACAATCCATTTCAGGTTTCCAAACAGCATCTTTAACTCGAAAAGTTTTTGGAATCAGCTTTTCACGTTGGAAGTCCCCAACCCTGTTTCCTCTTTGAATAATTCCACTAAAGCAACTGTACCTACGAAAAAAGTATAAATACCATATTGAAATGGTAGTTTACTTTTTGACCGGGCATAAATAGCTGCTATTATCCCTTCAAATAGATGAGCTATTAAGGCAAATCTGGCTATAGCAAAAATTGGAGTGAGACCATCGGCAATTTCATTACTATCTAATAGCCCAAAAATTCTAGCTAATTCTAATCCTATGGCAGCAGTGATTAAAACGATAGATACAATTTTTATAAACCCAGCGATCTTTTGTCCAATCTGGCTTAGACTCATGCTCAAATTCAGATAATTTATTTTTGGTTGACTCGACTTTGATTGTAACTGAAGTTAATGCTAGCCTACTGAACGCAATTAAAAATTGAAATGGCAAAAATGTATGCCATTATACAACAAATTCAAAAAAACTGTTATAGGCTTGTAAAGCCCTTTACTTTTATACTTTTGGCGTAACTTCACCGCCAAAAAAGCACCAGAGCGATAGGGAATTATCTGTGATCGAGGGCGATTGATATACATCAAACGTAAACCTTGTCAAGTTGAACAAATTCCTGTCAGCAGCATAGGTGGCTTCCTACGCCCTGGTTATTTAGTAATTTTGAGAGTTGAGATTAAGCCTGTGCCAAAAGTCATTGATATGGCGGGATGAGGGAGATGACGAGGCAGGGGAGAATAATAACTTCCCAGTCAACAGTCAACAGTCAACACTCTAATGACTACCATCACATGCAGGTGTTAGCGGGGACGTAGTAGCCAATACCATCCAGAACCTTTGCGGGTTAGCCAAGAGTCATGCAACTGAGTGCGATCGCTATTAAAATATGGATGAGACACTGGGACATCAGAAAAATCTGAGTCATCTGGAATATGAATTTGGAGATTGTGGCAACTTGCTTCTAATTCAATAGTGACGGTGTAATTGCGATGGCCATAATTAGATTGTAGAAGCTGCTCTCTAATTATCTGCCGCTTCCTCTCTATTTCGTGCCTATCTGTGGGAGAACAGCGCACTCTTACCAATAAATTTTCATTGGGATTATCTAAAAGATACGGAAGAATTTGAGAATCACGTATTGTGGGAGAAGATTTTACTGGTGGTGTAGTTTCTGCCGTTGCTACAAATTGTATCGACAAAAACATTGCTGTAGTCACAGCAATAATTCTCCCTCTTTTAGCAATTTTAAAAATCATTGCAACTGATGTATTATCAAATATTTGATTCACTAACTTTTTCACAGTCCAAAACCTAATACAAATTAAAAATTCCAAAGAAGTACAAGGCTAGGGGCGCATAGCCATGCGCCCCAACAATTATCTGTATTTCACGAGTGGCTGTTATTAACAGTTTCCTACCCCGGAGAGTCTGTAAATCTGCAATCTCTTATTTATCATCTAGTAATTGATTGACTTGTTGTCCCCGGCGACCAGTTTTGATTTCATAGCGGCGGGTGAGGTTATCTTGATAGTTCATGTCTCTGGCAGCAGCGGAGTTAACAAAAGCATCGCAATTTCTACCTTGCACTACTGTTGAGGAACTACTGGTATTTTCCTCTGTACGGTTACTATTTTGATCGCGGGCATCGCTATTATTTTTAGTACCTTGGCTTGCACCATTACCGCTAACACCAATACCTAAGAAGCTAAAACCACCGCCACCGCCATCATTATGACTGCTAGAGGAACTGGTACGAGTGCTGCTAGAATTTGCCAAGGCAAGTTTGCTGGAACTGCTGCGAGTATTGCTACCTAAGCCAACATCACTGCACAAAGCGCGGGGGTCTTTTGCAAGAGTTCTTGGGTCAACCCAAGATTGATGGTCACCTAATCCTTGAATTTCACTATTACCAACTGCATTACTAGATGAACCAGGGGCAGGAGTGCTAGGAATTACATTGCCTACACCTGCACCGGAGTTAACAGTAACAGGTTTAAAGATACTAGTAGACTGGATATCAAAAGGGCCAGCAAAAGCTGGTAGTGTACTGGTTAGAAGTGCAGTAGCTGTTAGTAAAGAACCAGTTAAGTGACGGAATTTCATGGTCATGCTCCTAAGGTTTCTGTGTTGATGTGTATCTTGGGTTTTCAACCCTTCACTTACCTAATAGGTTGACCTTGATTTGTTTATGCACCCTTAGGGACTTCTAAATAAAAAATAATCAAATTGCTACAGCATATTTCAGGTAAATGAACTACAACTGTAGGGGCGCATAGCTATCGTTGGTGTCAATTTACCGTGAAACCCTTGTAAAAACGCGATTTTGAATTTACTAACTTCCCATCACGCTTCGCGTTACCCCACCCCGGCTTTGCTGGTTTCAAATCACCCTCTCTACTGCTTGATTTAAAAATACCTACCCTTGAAAGGATTGAGGGGTGGGGTAAAACGGCTGTGGGACAAGGGTTTAAGCTGAAGTTGACACCAATGACAGTCGTACGCCCTTACGCTTGTATTTGTATCATTTATAAAGTGAAATAGTACCAGAAGTTATTCTCCCTGTGTCCCTTGTCTACCCCATTCCCTACTTTTTAAAATTTTTTATGATACTTTTTATAGAAATAAATTTCCCTGAATTAGTGTTACAACGCTGGCAAACAGCCAAAGATATTGTCAACCAAAGAGTTAACACTTTGAATAATTCAGTAGAACAAATTAGTGAGTCTTTAAAAGCAAAAGCTACTACAACTACTAATACAGCAATTGATACAGTGACGACAAGTTTAGAACAAACTTGGCAAACTGCTGAACACTTGAAAAATAGTACATCCGGAGCAATTGAAACAGCGATTAATTCTTCTTTAAATCATTGGTTGATACAACATCCTGCAATTTTTCGCTTAATTCAAATACTCAGTTGGGCAACTAGCCATCCGATTATTAGTGTTGTAATTTTGATTTTTAGTTTGGCTATACTTTGGAGTATTATCAAAGCAATTGTCCGTGTGATTGAAACAGCTAGTTGGTCAATACTACAATTTCCAGTTAAGTTACTTCAGGGTTTAATTAAAGTTAGCTTTTTCTATTTAATTAAAGTTGGTAATTTTGCTATTCAACAAATAAAACCTCCTCAAACAACCGATAATCAGCCAGTTTTATTACCTGAGAATTTATCAATAAATAAACAAGTAAGATTGGCAGAAATTACAAGGCGTTTAGAGGCTATTCAAAAGGAACAACACGAACTTTTACAAGAAGCAGCAGATTTGATTGGTGAGAATTCAGAATTCAAGAGTTGGCAATCTTTGAATTTGGAGTAAGACTTACTATTGCTTTAAGCTTAAAATTCATCTTAGGTTAGGGCTAACGGTCTGTCTCATTACTTTAGATAGATTCTTAGTAAGCACTAAGGTGGTTAAAAATCAAGGACTAAAGTCCTTACTACGAATAATTTTTTCCTACAAAATTAATGGGACAGACCACTAAACATAAGATTTGTGTAGCTTTGTTGGGTTCTCACACGGTAAGCCAAAACTACAAATATTCCTAACTCTTGTAATTCTGAATTCTGTTAGCGGTAGCGGGGCGTTTAGCCCATTCTGACTCCTGAATTCTTTCTTAATTAAACTGCTAAAAAACGTTGAATCACATCTTGACTGAGTTCGTCGGTGGAACCAGAGGCGACTATACCGCCTTTTTGCATGGCATAGTAGTAATCGGCTTGACGGACAAAGTGTAAATGTTGCTCTACTAATAATACAGAAATGCCTGTGGTTTGGACGATGCGACGAACTGCGGCTTCAATTTCCAGGATGATGGAGGGTTGAATGCCTTCGGTGGGTTCGTCTAAGACTAGTAGTTGAGGTTCTCCCATTAAAGCACGAGCGATCGCCAATTGTTGCTGCTGTCCCCCACTCAAATCACCACCCATGCGCGAAAGCATGGTTTTTAATACCGGAAACAAGCTAAAAATTTCTTCGGGAATTTCGGCTTTTTTCACCGGTTTGCGTCTGGCTTCTAACCCCAACAACAGATTTTCTTTCACTGTTAAACGGGGAATAATTTCTCGTCCTTGGGGAACATAACCAATTCCTAATTTTGCTCTTTGGTCTGGAGATTTGGAGTTGATTAATTGTTCGGCAAAATTAATTGTACCAATACGGGGTTTGAGTAATCCCATGATGGTTTTGAGTAGGGTGGTTTTTCCTACGCCGTTACGTCCGATGAGGCAAACCATTTGCCCTGATGGTACGGTTAAATCTACGTTGCGGAGGATATGGCTTTCGCCGTAATAAACGTTCAGGTTAGAGATTTTTAGCATCAAAGAATTTTTAGCTGTTTAGTTATATTAAGTTGAATGCTGGCGATCGCTCTGTTAAGACATTGATTAATTACGGTTCATTAGAAGTCAGCTTAATATCCTATGATACCTGATTGCGAATGCAACTTAGTAGAGTGTTCATGTTGCCGCAGTTTTGGTATAAAAATTATACAACTGGCTCCCCTCGAATCCCGATTTTTGGATTCTGTGATGTGGGAATTTATAAATCAGATATTTATTTTCTTGGTGTTTTAACTGTTAGTTTGACAATATTTTATTTGCAACTTTGCTATAGCAATCCTAAATCATTCATGAGAAATTTAGAACCCATTGGGCGAATAGAATTCGCTACTACACAAACAAAGTCAACCTACGTGGACTTCATTGAATAACCCGCGTAGGCGGGTTTCGTCTGTGTAGCCGCGATTTCTAATCGCTAAATAAAATTTTACTTGTAAATTTGATTTTGAATCTACGTATTTTTTCACAATTCAATTCGGATTGCTATAGCGTCCCCAAGCTGGACTATTATTTGGTGGGAAGTTAGCACTTGCTGTTTTATTTTCCCAATTTTCAACATCTTCTCTATCCCAGCTGAGGATATCGTTAGCACGACCTATGCATTCAGCGAAATTTAAAATTCCATAAGAAAGAGAGACAATAATCAGTTGTGTTAATTGCTCGTAGCCTTTGTTAGGTAGATAAGCCATTCCTACCATAGCCCTAAAAAATCCTGCATACAAAACTCCAGATTTTACTGATATTAACCCTTGGTGTTGAAAGTTTTGTTTTTGAGCTTTACCTTCATTTTGCATCGCCAGTTCGCCAATTTTCTTGATAGAAGTGATAACGCTCTCAGTAGTTGTTGATGTGGCAATAGGTTCAATCATCTGTACTACCATATCAACTGCTTGCTGAAGACTCAACGAGGAGATTTGTGCTGTTTTCACTCCTTGGTTGGTAAATAGCCAAAAAGGCATAGTCATAAACTGAAAGCTATAGTCAGACCAGACTGAATCATCGAAAGATGTACTAGCTGGATTAAACCCAGAAATTTGTTGTGCTTTTCGATCTATAGTCGCCATTACAGAAGCCCAACTGCCTAAAGGGGATAATTGACCCAAGCCAGGGAGAGCGCTACCATCTGACCCAAACTGATTTCCCACGCCTCGATCCCAACTTGCATCAGCATTTATTACTAGCTTTGTACGCAAACCTGACTTAAGCGACGGTGGAGGCGTTAACCAACGAGCTAGTTCCATAGCTTTAGTCCCTGCCGCCTTTTTTTGTATGTATTCTACCATTAAACTTTCTCCATATTTGAATTAGCTTTTGATAAACTTTATTCCATCTAAGTAGGTGGGGATAATTAAATAGGACTTACGCAAAAACTCTCTGAAACTCTTATTTCGCTGCGTCAAAGGCGCACTGGCTTCTCTGTGGTAGTCTGCGGTAAGTCGCTGACGCTTCGCTAATGCGTCTAGAATTTTCCGTTACCTGTGCGTAATATCATGTCCGCTTGATTACTTATTAAATCCGAAAAACCCCAAAGAGCCAAAGCTACGCTTTGTCTCCCCTCAGAGCCTGCGGGGAGGGGATTAAGG